>DATFUE010000024.1:0-16854 GCA_035261165.1 Myxococcota bacterium | reverse complement strand
GCCGGTTCAGCTGCTGTACGGCGACACGCTCTCGGCCGAGCCGGGGATTTGAGGCTCACGCACGTCGAGGGCGCGGTGCTGTGCGGCGGCGCGTCGACGCGCATGGGGCGCGACAAGGCGACGCTCGAATACGACGGTGTTCCGCTCGCGCGCCGGGTCGCGAACGTGCTCGGCATGTGCCTCGGGCGCGTTCGGCTCGTCGGGAAGCCGGGCGAGCTGCCGGCCCTCGGGCTCGAGACGATCGTCGATCGCCATCCGGCGCGCGCGCCACTGATCGGTGTCGCGGCCGCGCTCGCGGCGTGCGAAGCCTCGAGCGTGCTCGTCGCCGCATGCGACCTCGTGCATCTCGATGCACGCGTGGCGCTCGCGCTGCTCGCGCTCGCGCCCATCGACGGAAGCGCCGATGTGATCGCAGCGCTCGGTCCGCGCGGACCCGAGCCGCTGCTCGCGATCTACCGGCCGCGCCTTCTGCCCGAGCTCGAGCGCCGCATCGCGCGCGGCGAGCTCGGCTTGCAAGCGCTGCTGCGCGACGTCCCCACCTTGTTCGTCCCGGAAGCCGAACTGCGCGCGCTCGATCCGACCTTGCGCTCGTTCACCAACGCGAACTCTCCGGAAGATCTGCGATAGCGAGAGAGCGCGGCGAGAGCCGTCCCGAGCCGCGCATCGCAAGCGCCGCACGGCGCGCGATGCGCGAGAGTTGGTCGCGGCCAGGATGGCGCGTCTCATTTCCGCAGCCGAGCGTAGCTGAAGCCGACGCGTGATAGGCTGCCCCCATGTCGAACGATGTGACGTGGATGGACGCGATTGGGCAAGCGGAGCTCGTTGCGAAGGGGAAGGTCTCGGCGAAGGAGCTCGCCGAGGGCGCCATCGCCCGCATCGAGAAGCTCAACCCGGCGCTGAACGCGGTCGTCACCCCGCTCTTCGAGAAGGGCCGCGCCCAGGCGGCGTCGAATCTGCCGAACGGACCCTTCCGCGGCGTGCCGTTTCTGCTCAAGGACTTGATCTGCGCGACCCAGGGCGACCCGCTGTACAACGGCTGTCGCCTGATGAAGTCACTCGGCATGGTGTCGCCGATCGACACCAATCTCGCGGCGCGCTACCGCGCGGCGGGGCTCGTGTTTCTCGGCAAGACCGCGACCCCCGAGTTCGGACTCACCGCGACGAGCGAAGCGCTCGCCTACGGACCGACGAAGAATCCCTGGGACGTGACTCGCTCGCCGGGCGGCTCGAGCGGCGGCTCGGCCGCGGCGGTCGCGTCGGGCATGGTTCCCGCGGCGCACGCCAACGACGGCGGCGGCTCGATCCGCATTCCCGCGAGCGCGTGCGGCATCGTCGGTCTGAAGACGTCGCGGGGCCGCATCTCCCTGGGCCCGCTGGCGGGCGAGGGCTGGAACGGGCTGGCCGGCGAGCACGTCGTCTCGCGCACGGTGCGTGACTCGGCGGCGCTGCTCGATGCGACGCAGGGCTACATGCCGGGCGACCCCTACGCCGCGCCGCCGCCGGAGCGACCGTTTCTCTCCGAAGTGACCCGCGCTCCCGGGAAGCTGCGCATCGGCTTCATGGAGCGCTCGCCGCGCTGGGCGAAGGGGCCCCTGCACGCCGACTGCGTCGCGGCGGTGCGCGACGCGGCGAAGCTGCTCGAATCACTCGGTCACTCGCTGGAGACGAAGCACCCGGCGGCGATCGACGATCCGTCGGCGGAGAAGACGCTCTTCAACATCATCATCGCGCAGACCGCCGGGCTGTTCGCGGTGGTCGAGGGCACGATCGGCCGCGCGATCCGGCCCGACGAGGTGGAGATCTGGACCTGGGCGCTGGCCGAGGAAGGGAAGCGCGCGCCGATGCTCGACTTCCTGAGCGCCGTCGAGTGGCGCAACGTGCTCTCGCGCTCGTTCGGCGAGTTCTATTCGTCGGGCTTCGACCTCCTGCTGACGCCGACCCTGGGCTCGCCGCCGCTGCCGCTGGGCGCGCTCACGGCGAAGCCGGACGCGCCGCTGGCGCCGTGGAGCAAGCTGCTCGACTTCATCCCGTTCACGCCGATCCAGAACATGACGGGGGAGCCCGCGATCTCCCTGCCCCTACACTGGAATGCGTCGGGCCTGCCGGTCGGCGTGCAGCTCGTCGCGCCCTGGGGCCGCGAGGACCTGTTGATCCGCGTCGCGGCGCAGCTCGAGACGGCGCGGCCGTGGGCGGCGCGGCGCCCACCCGTCAGCGCGTGAGCCGGCCGTGAAGTTCGGGGCGATGGTCGCGACCAAGGTCGACGATTGGAAGCTGCTCGCCGAATGCGAGTCACTCGGCTACGACCACGGCTGGGTGCCGGACTCGCAGATGATCTGGTCGGACTGCTACGCGACGCTCGCGCTCGCGGCGGCCAACACCTCGCGCATCAAGCTGGGCACCGGCGTCGCGATCGCGCCGACCCGGCTCGCGCCGGTGACCGCGCACTCGATCGCGTCGATCGCCAGGCTCGCCCCGGGCCGCGTGTTCCTCGGCATCGGCACGGGTCACACGGCGATGCGCGTGATGGGCATGAAGCCGATGGTGCCACGCGAGTTCCGCGAGTATCTCCGCGTGGTGCGCGGTCTGCTCTCGGGCGAGGAGGTCGAGTACACGCACGGCGCCGAGACGCGGTCGATCCGCTTTCTGAACCTCGACCGGAAGTTCGTCGAGCTCGAGCACCCGATCCCGATCTGGGTCGCGGCGAACGGGCCGGGCGCGCTGCGCGCCGCCGGCGCCTACGGCGACGGACGCATCTCGGCGCTGAACGAGCCCCCGGAGATGACGCGCCGCAGCCTCGCGGCGATCGCGAACGGCGCGCGCGAGATCGGCCGCGCGCTGCCCGCCGGCTTCCACACCGCCGCGCTCACCACCGCGGTCGTGCTCCACCCCGGCGAGTCACTCGCCAGCGAGCGGGTCATCGACGCCTGCGGCTCGCAGGTCGCGGCCGCCTGGCACTACTCCTGGGAGGGCTGGCGCATGAACCCCGAGGCCGGTCCGCCGGTCCCGCCCGGGCTCGTGGGCATGTTCGAGGAGTACTGCGCGTACGTCGACAAGATGGAGACGCCGCCGGAGAAGCGGTATCTCCAGGTCCACGAAGGTCACTGCGCCTTCCTCGTACCGGCCGAGCGCCGCTTCGTGACTCCCGAGGCGATTCGCACCTGGATCCTCGCCGGCACGCCCGAGGAGATCATCGGCCAGCTGCAGAGCGCCGAGCGGGCGGGCCTGCGCGAGATCACCTTGCTGCCGCCGATCGACTTCGCGCGCGACCTGTTCCGCGACTTCGCGAAGCAGGTGATCGAGCGCTACTGAGCGGCGCGTGACCGTTTCGATCCGCGCCGCCGCGCTCACCGACCGCGACGCGATCCTCGCGGTGAACCGCGAGGGCCAGCCGGGAGTGACCGCGCTCTTGCCGGGAGAGGTGGAAGCCTGCATCGCGCGAGCGACCCTCTTCCGCGTCGCCGAATTCGACGGCGAGCTCGCGGGGTATCTCATCGGCTTCGGGGCGGGCTTCGCGTCGATGGGCGACGAGTACGCGTGGTTCTCCGCCCGGTACGCGTCGTTCGTGTACGTCGATCAGATCGCGGTCGCGGGCAGGTTCTGGCGCCGCCGGATCGGATCTGCGCTCTATGCGGACCTCGAGCGCGAGGCCGCGCGCAGGGACATTCAGCGCATCGTCTGCGAGGTCAACCTGCGCCCGCCGAACCCGCGCTCGCTCGCCTTTCACGCGCACCTGGGCTTCGAGGAGGCCGGGCAGATGGAAGTGAGTGATGGCCGCTTCGTGTCGCTGCTCGAGCGAATGACAGCGCGGCTCGCGCGACTCGTCTAGATTGTGACCTGATGCAGCGCTGGTCCACATGAGCAGCGAGATCGAGTTCTGGTTCGACTTCGGCTCGGCCTATGCCTATTTCGCCTCGCTCGAGATCGAGGAGGTGGCGGCGCGGCACGATCGGTCGGTGTGCTGGCGCCCGTTCATGCTCGGCACCGCGTTCAAGCTGACGGGCGCCAAGGGGCTGAGCAGCACGCCGCTCAAGAAGGACTACTCGCGGCTCGACTGGGAGCGGATCGCGCGGCTGCGCCGGGTGCCGTTCAACCTGCCGCCTCATCATCCGCCGGTGGCGCTGGCCGCGACGCGCGCGGTCTATGCGGTCGAGCGCGAGGATCCCGCCGCGGTCGCGCGACTGGTCCATGCACTGTTCACGGCCGGCTATGTCGACCGGCTCGACACCAGCCGGGTCGAGGACGTGCTCCGCGTCGCGGAGCGGCTGGGCCATGATCGCGCAGCGCTGTCGGCGGCGATCGAAACGCCCGAGATCAAGGCACTCGCCAAGTCGATGAGCGAGCATGCAATCGGGCGCGGCGTGTTCGGCTCGCCCTGGATGTTCGTCGACGGCCAACCCTTCTGGGGCTGGGACCGGCTGGCGATGCTCGACGACTGGCTCAGCCGAAGCGGCTGGTGACGCACCTGGAAGTGTCTTCGGGAAAGCTCGTCTAGAGCTTCAGGTAGCTGCGCGCGCGCTCGAGCAGCGCGTCTTCGTCGGCGCTGCGGCGCGCGAAACGGGCGCGGTCGAGCGCTTCGAGCAGGTCCACCGCCTCGCGGTCGGCGCCGCGCGCTCCGATCTCCGCGGGGGTGAGTGGCAGCGCGTCGAAGCGGTGCCGCGCGCCGACGCCTGCGCGCACCGCGCGCGCGAGGAGGGCGTGGAAGTGACTCGAGCCGCGCGCGTCGCGCGCGGCGTCGAAGGCGATCCGCGGCGAGGGCGTCGCCGCGCCGAGCGCGCGCACCAGCTCCGCGCGCTGCCAGCGGCGCAGATACCAGAGACTCGCGCCGAACAGCAGCGCGGCGCCGAGCAGGAACGGCCAGAGGTCGAACGCCTCCCGACTCGCGACGGGCGCGCGCTTCTTGAACGGCGAGCGCGGCTCCGCGTCGGCGCTGCCCTCGAACACGTCGAAGGCGAGCGCCTCGCTGCGCGCGGTCTCGAGCCGGCCGGTCGCCGGGTCGAAGTAGGCGAGCTCGAGCGGCGCCAGGTGAACCCGGCCGGCGCGGGCGGGCACGAGCGCGTAGCGGAACGTGCGGCGCGTGCTGGCGCGGCCGCCGTTCTCGCCGATCGAGACGCGCGGGGCTTCGGCGAAGACCTCGACGTCGTCGCCGAGCAGCTTCTCGAGCGCCGGCGCCTCGGCGTCCCAGACGTTCGCATCTCCCGCGAAATCGATCGTGACGGCGAGTGACTTGCCCAGGCGCACGCGGTCGTCGGAGGGGGAGACGTGCAGCTCGAGCTTCCCGACCAGAGCGTCGGACGGGATGCCGTCGGGGAGCGGGCGCACGCGCAGGCGCGCTCCGCGCACGGCGAGCTCGCGCTGCGCTCCGCCCTCCCCGACGTAGCTGAGCTTCGAGGGCGCGATCTCGAGCTCGCCGGCGCGGGTCGGGAAGAGCGCGCGGCGGAACTCCGTGCGGTGGAGGCCGCTCGCGTCGTCGGGCAGCGCGCGCGTGCCGAGTCGCTCCGCCCAGAAGCCGTCGAAGGGCGGCGGCTCCCAGGTCGCGCGCGCGTCGCTCGGATGCAGGATCTCGAGTGACATGACGACCTGCTCGTGCAGATACACCAGCTCGCGATCGAGGCGCACGCGCACCTCGAGCGGCGCGGGGTCTGCGGCGGTGGCGAGCCGCGGGCCGAGCGCGAGCGCGAGCGCCAGTGCGGCCCGCGCGCGGGCGCGCGCCGCACTCACCACGTCTTCCCGCCGGGACGAGCGCGCGGCTTGCCGCCCGTCGCGTTGATCACTTGCTGGCGCAGTGCGTCGCCGACCGGTTCGTCGAGCGTATCGAGCCAGCGCTGCGCCTCGTGCGCGTCGAGGTCGCCCTTCTCGGGCCGGGCATCCGAGCGCTGCGGCCGTGAGTCACTCGACTCGCCCTGGCCGGAGTCCTTGTCCTCGTGCTTCGGCTCCGTCGCCGGATCCGGCTGCGGCACCGGCGGCAGCTCCTGGATGTGCTCGATCGCCCACTCGTAGTTGAACTTCGCCTCGAGGCTCGATGGCCGCGCCACCAGCGCAGCCCAGTACGCGTCGCGGGCCTCTTCGAAGTGCTGCTTCGCGACGAAGGCGTTCCCCAGATTGAAGCTCGCGGTGAAGCGCGCGTCGGGATCGTCGGCTTCGAGGATGCGCAGCGCCTCGAGATACGCGCTCGCCGCCTGGTCGAGGCGCTCGAGGCGGAAGAGCGCGTTGCCGATGCGGATCGAGAGGCCCGCGTCCCGCTCCCGCGTCGCTGCCGCCTCGTGATAGAGCGAGAGCGCCTCGTCGGGTTTGCCGGCGGCCAGCGCCGCGTCGCCGCGCGCGATCAGGCTCGACGCGCCGAAGGCGCCGAATCCGCCGAGCGCGAGCGAGAGCAGCGCGACCGCGGCCACGGCGGCGCGCGGACGCAGCCGGAACGCGCGGCGAGTCACTCGGCGCCGCCTGCGGAACGCGCCGCCGGAGAGCCATAGCTCCGCGGCGAGCGCGAGCGCCGCGGCGAGCAGCGCGGGCCCGAGGGGGTCGCCCCGCTGCCGTTCCGGCGCCGGAGTCGCGGCCGCCTCGCGCGGGGGCAGAAGCTGCTCGACCCTGGGCCGCTCCTCGATCTCGCGGAAGTAGACGCCGTCGGTCCCCTCGGCGATGTGCGCCAGCAGCCCGTCGTTGCGCCGCGACACGGTGGTCTCGCCGCTGCGCACCGCTTCGGCCAGCGCGGCCTGGCCGGGAACCGGCGCGCCCTCCGGGGTGCCGTAGCCGACGGCGACGACCCGCACGCCGAGCGCGTGCAGCTGGGCGATCTGTGACTCGGGCGGCGCGCCGAAGTCCTCGCCGTCGCTGAGCAGCAAGAGGGTACGCGGCCGGCTCGAGCGCGGATCGAAGCTGCGCCCCGCCTCGGCGAGCGCGCGGCCGAGCTCGCTGCCGCGGACCGAGATCACTTCGCTGTCGAGCGCGCGCAAGTAGGTGAGTACGGCGTCGCGATCCTGAGTCAGTGGCAGGGCGATGAACGCTTCGCCAGCGAACACCACGAGCCCGAGACGCTCGCCCTGCGCGTGCTGCACGACGCGCTCGGCCGTGCGCAGCGCGCGGCGCAGGCGCGTGGGAGCGACGTCGGCGACGTCCATGCTCTGCGACACGTCGATCGCCAGCACGACGTCCGCGCCGTCACCCGAGAGCTGCTCCGGGGTCGTGAGGGCGGCGCGCAGCGCGAATGCGAGACACGCGGCCCCGAGCGCCAGCGCGAGCGCGCGCAGGGGTCGCGCGAAGCGGGCCGGATCGCGGCCGAGCCACGCGCGCATCTCGCGCCCGCCGCGCACGGACGCCTGCGCCGCCAGCGCGGCGACGGCCAGAGCGGCGAGCCATGGCCAGGCGAGCTCACTCACGGCAGTCTCCGCACGAGGCCGTGCGCGAGCGCGGCCTCGGTCAGCAACAGGGCCAGGGCCAGCGCGAGCGTGAGCGGCGCCAGCGACGCGTGGCGGAAGCGCGGATCGAGCGCGCGCGGCCGGGCCTCGAGTCGATCGATCGCGTCCGTCACCGCGCGCAGGTCCTCGGGCCGGCGCGCCTGGAAGAAGCGACCGCCCGTCGCGTCGGCCACCAGCTGCAGTGTCTCGCGGTCGAGGTCGACGCGCTCGAAGCGCATCGGCGCCTCGGCGCCGGGCTGAGCGAACGGCACCAACCCGTCGGTGCCGATGCCGACGGCATGGATGCGCACGCCGCCGAGCCGGGCGAGATCCGCGGCGGTCTTGGGCGCGAGCTTCCCGGAGTTGTGGCGCCCATCGGTCACGAGCACGAGGATGCGGCGCGCGTCGTCGGGCCCGCCTGCCGAGCGCAGGCGGCGGGCGCCGAGCCCGATCGCTTCGCCGAGCGCCGTGGCATCGCCGACCACGCCGACGTCGACGCGCTCGAGTGACTCGAGCACCAATCGGTGGTCGACGGTGAGCGGGCACTGCGTGAACGCGTGCTCGCCGAACGCGACCAGACCGATGCGATCGCCGCTGCGCGCGCGCACGAAGTCGGCGACGACGCGCTTGGCGAGATCGAGACGAGTCACCTGGCGGCCGTCGAGCTCGGCGTCGAGCGCGAGCATGCTGCCCGACGCGTCGAGCGCGATCACGAGATCGACGCCGGAGCCGCTCGCGGGGTTCTCCGCCACGAGCCCGACGGGCCGCGCCGCCGTCACGGCCACGAGCGCGAGCGCCCCGAAGCGCAGCGCGAGCGATGCGACCCAGGGAAGATCGAGCGCGCCGAGCGGCCCGCGCGCGGCGCCGGTGCTGGGCACGCGCACGCGCCTCGGGCCGCGCAGCGCGACGAGGAGCGCGAACCCGACCAGCGCCGCGAGCCCGAGCCACAGCACGAGCGGCGCCTCGACGGTGAGCGCGCGCGCCGACAGCGCGCTAAGCGCGGAGGTTCGCCACATGTCGCACGCGTTCGCGCGCGCGTTCGGCGAGGCCGCCGAGCGCCGTGCGCGCCGGATCGGGCGCGAAGCGCGCGTCCTCGAGGACGCCGAGGATGCGCACGATGTCGCCGTCGACCTCCGCGGGCAGCTCTCCCGGAGTCACTGCGGCGGTCTTCACGCTCCAGCAGGCCTCGACGAAGCCGAGCAGCGCCGCGCGCACGCGCGTGGCGAAGCCGCGCGCATCGCTCTCGCTCTCGACGCCGTCGAGCAGGGCGAGCGCGCTCCGGCCCGCCGTCAGCACGCGACCCGCGCGCTCTCCGGCGGCGCGCGCGCGGCGTCGCAGCGCGCGAAACGCGGCGGTGAACAGCGCGGCGCCGAGCGCGGCGAGTGCCCATACCCAGAGCGGTGTCGGCTTCTCTGGCGGCGCGCCGCGGATGTCGAAGACGGCAGCGCGTTCCGGCAGATCGGCCTTCACCGAGAGCACCGGGAGCGGCATGCCGCCGACGCGGAGCGGCTGCACGTTCCCGTCGGGCCGCACCAGCGGGATGTCGATCCAGGGCAGCGCCTGATCGCCGACCTCGCGCGCGCGCAGCGTCCAGAGGAAGTGATGCCGCAGTCCACCCGGCACGGCGATCGGCTCGACGAGCTCGACCGAGTCCGAGGCGAACGCCTCCGCGCTCGGAGCCGGCGGCGCCTGCACCGACCAGCCCGCGGGTGTCTCGACCTCGACGGTGACTCCGACCGGGTCGCCGACGCGCGTCTCGCTGCGGTCGAGCGTGATTCGCGCGCCGATGCCCAGAGTCGGCACCGCGCCGCGGTCACACGCGGCGACGGCGAGCAGCGCCGCGAGCAGCGCGCGCTCTCTCACGCGCGTCTCCGCGCGCGCTCCTCGAAGAAGCGCAGCAGGCTGGGCAGGAGGCGCGCGCCCGTCCAGAGCTCGCCGTAGTCGGCGCCGAGCCCGCGCAGCGCGGACTCGGGCAAGGCGGGCGCGAGTGAGTGCGCGACCTGCGACGAACGCCGCCACACGCGGGCGCGCCGATCTTCCGCGGCGCGCACGCGCACGGGCGGGAGGCGCGCGGGTGGCTCGTCCGACGGATCGCGCACCCGCAGCGCGACGAGCTCGTGCTTGCTCGCGCAGCGGCGCAGCGGCGCGCCGGGATCGGGGAACAGGAAGTCGGAGACCAACACCACGACGGAGTGACGCGGCAGCTTCTCCGCCGCCCAGTCGAGCGCGGGACCGGCGTCGGTGCGCTCGCCGTCCGGGCTCTCCTCGAGCGCGTGCAGCACGCGCTCGCGCTGCAGCGGGCCGGTGCCGGGCGAGAGCACCCGCTGCAGGCGCTCGCCGAACAGCGCCAGGGCGACGCGATCCTGTGACGCGATCGCCGCCGCGGCGAGCGCGGCCGAGGCGCGGCGCGCCGCGTCCTGCTTGGTCGCCTCGCCGGTGCCGTAGTCGAGCGAGCGAGACACGTCGATGAGCAGCGCGAGCACCAGATCGCGCTCCTCGCGCATCCGCTTCGCGATCGGCCGGCCGAGGCGCGCCGTGGCGTTCCACTCGATCCAGCGCACGTCGTCGCCGGGCGCGTAGTCGCGCAGCTCTTCGAACGTCAGGCCCTGGCCGCGGAACGCGCTGCGATAGGCGCCGGTCAGCGAGGTGGTCACGTCGCGGCGGGCGCGCACGCGCAGGCGGCGCGCGAGCCCGGCGAGCTCCGCGGTCACGGGGTCGGGACGGCCGCGAGCAGCTCGCGGACGATCGCGTCGGAGGTCTGCCCCTCGGCGGCGGCTTCGTAGGAGAGCAGCAGGCGATGCCGCAGCACCGCGGGCGCCACGCGCTTCACGTCCTCGGGCAAGACGTAGTCGCGCTGCTCGAGATACGCGCGCGCCCGCGCCGCCTCGATCAAATAGATCGACGCGCGCGGCGAGCCGCCGAGCTCGACGGCGCCGAGCGTTCGGCTCTTCGCGACGAGTGACACGGCGTACTCCAGGAGCGACGGCTCGACGTGCAGCGCGCGCACGGTCTCGCGCAGCGACATGATCTCGCTCGCCGAGAGTGCCGCCGTCGGCAGCTCGATCTCGCCGGGCGCCGTTCGGCTGCGCACGACCTCGATCTCTTCTTCGCGCGACGGGTAGTCGACGCGCAGCTTCAGCATGAAGCGGTCGACCTGCGCCTCGGGCAGCGGATACACGCCCTCCTGCTCTACAGGATTCTGTGTAGCCATGACCAGGAACGGCTCCGGCAGGCGCAGCGTCTCGCCGACCAGGGTGACCTGGCGCTCCTCCATCGCCTCGAGCAGCGCGCTCTGCACCTTCGCGGGCGCGCGGTTGATCTCGTCCGCGAGGATGACGTGGTGGAAGATCGGGCCGCGGTGCAGGCGGAACGTGGAGTGCGCCGGCTCGTACACCTGCGTGCCCAACAGGTCCGCGGGCAACAGGTCGGGCGTGAACTGGATGCGCCGGAACGAGAGATCGAGCACGCGTGCGAAGGTGCGCACCGCCGTGGTCTTCGCGAGTCCCGGCACGCCCTCGACCAGCACGGGTCCCTGACACAGCAGTGCGATCAGCAGACCGTCGACGAGCTCGCGCTGGCCGACGAGCACCCGCGCCATCTCTTTGCGAATTCGCTCGACCGCCTCGCTCACAGGGCGGGAAGTCTACCCCTACCTCAGGGCTTCGGGGAGCTGGGGGCCGGCGTCGCGACGGCGCCGCTCTCCGCGCCGGGCCGGAACAGTCGGCCGAGGCGCCGCACCCCGCTCATGACCGCGCTCGACGTGAAGCCGACGACGCTCTGCACGGTCTGCGGCGCCATCGGAGTCACCGTGAGGTTGTCGCGCGGTCCCTGCAGCCGGAGGTACACCGCGATCAGGTTCTTGTCCTCGCCCAGCACCACGTTCCGTACGAAGGGCACCTGGTCGAGCATGCGGTCGAGTGTTTGCAGAAACAGCAGCGCGATCACGAAGTCGGTCTGCCGTTCCGGCGTGTTGAAGTCGATCTCACCGTTCGCGAGCATGCGCAGCTGCGGCCCGAGCAGCTTGCCATCCGCGAAGCCCAGCTTCCCGTTCGCGAGCGCGAGGTCGAGCTCCACGGTCTTGTATGGCAGCGGCTTGCCCACGAGCCCGGTGACTCCGGAGAGCGAGGGCAGCCGCGCGATCGCGACCAGCGCGGGCAGGCGCGCGACGGTCCCGTCCTTCAGCCGCAGCTTGGTCGCGAGCGTGCCCTCGGTGGCGAAGTCTCCGCCCGGCCGCAGCGCGCCCGAGATGTGCACCCTTGCCTCGCCCCGGCCCGTCACGCTCTCCGGCGGCAAGCTGAACGTCGTGCACAGCGGCAGCGGGTCGAATCCGAAGACCGCGAACTCGAGATCGAACGGCGCCCGATCCGCCAGCGAGAGGTCGAGCTGACCGCTGCCGCCGAGCTTGCCGCCCGCGAGCCGCGCGCGCAGAGCGCTGAGGGTGACTCGCGCGCCCTCCGCGCCCAGGCGAGCGCTCACTTCGTCGAGCGGCCAGTCGGGCAGGTCCAATTTGTCGAACTCCACCTTGGCCGAGAGCCAGGTCGGGCCGGTGATCGGGCCACCGGGCGCGACGCCCTCGAGATACTGGACGTCGACGTCGACCCGGTCGGCCGCCCGGTTCCACCTCGCGCTGAGCCGCGCGGGTGCGCCGCCGAGCACGCCCTCGACCGGATCGGCCGCGATGCCGCCGTCGGGAAAGCGCAGCGAGCCCTCGGCCTCGCGCAGCGGCAGCATGAACTGCGGCATGCGGATCGCGAGGTCCTGGAAGTGCAGGACCGTCGGCTCCCTGGCTTGCCCCTCGCCGGCCCGCAGCGCGGCAGCCAAAGGCGCGAGGCCGTCGAGATCGACCCCCGGTCCGCCCGCCACGTGGTCCTCGGCGTCCGGCAGGTGCACGAGTCGGTGCATGCCGGTGAGCTGCACGTTGATCTCGGGCAGCGGCTCGCCCTCGTGAATCATGCGCATGTGGCGGATCTCCATGACCTCGCCGCGGATCTCCAGCTCGCCCTGCAGGTGCTCGAGCGCGGAGTCGTCGGGCTTGGGCCGGTACGTGCCGTCGCGCACGCGCAGCTCGAGCACGAACGCGTCCGGCGCCAGCGGCGCGTCGTACGAGAGACTCTCGGCGACGGCGGCGCTCGGCACGTCGAGCGCGAAGTGGATGTCCTCGACCACGCCGGCCTCGATGCGCGTCTTCACGCGCGCCCAGCTCGCGAAACGCAGCGCCAGGAACGTCAGCGCGTTCACGCGCTCGCGGTGCGCGGGCTCGAACGGCGCCAGACTCAAGTCGGCGACGAATCGGCCGTTGCGCGCCGTGCTCACGCGCAGCGGCCCGCTCACCACCAGGTCGTCGAGCTCGAGCGGATGCAGGTCGAGCGCGAGTAGCCCGGGGCGCCAGTCGACGTCGGCGGCGATGCGCGCGGTCGCCGGCGCGATCGGCCCGGAGAGCTTCGGGATACGCAGCGCGAAGCGCTGCACCTCGAGGTGGACCTTCCCGTGCACCGCGCCGCCCTGGCTCACGGTGAGGTCGAAGCCGCCCTCGCCACTGCCGCGCGGCGTGACCGCGGTCTTCGGGAGCGCGGCGAGATCGAGCGCCGCGACGCTGCCCTTCAAGTCGGCGTGGTCGCGCGCGGCGGAGAAGTGCAGCGCCAGCTCCGTGACCGGTGTCTCCCCGCGAGACAGGCGCGCGCTGCCCTCCCCCTCGACCCGCGTGCCGAAGCGGGCGCGGCGCGCGTCGAGCTGGAGACCGCTCAGTGACCACGCCTCGCCCGCGGCGGTGGTGACGTCGACCCGCCCGTCCGTCACGTGCAGGCCCAGGCGCGGCAGCGCCGAGAGGTCGATCGGCCCCGTCACATCGGTGTGTATGCGAAGCACCGGCGCATCGAGCGTCCAGTCGAGCGGGACATACTGACCCGCGAGCAGGCGTGGCCAGGCCTGCACGCCGCGCGCGCGACCGACCTCGAGCATCGGCCGGTCGCCCGGGTGGTCCGCGACCCTCACCTGCTCCAGCTCCAGCTCCAGCCGCCTCCCGAAGTGGAAGGTCACCCGACCGATCTCGACGTGCCGGCCCAGGAGCTTCGACAGCGCCCCCGCGATGAACGCGGCATCGGCCGTGTAGAGCGCGGCGAAGAGCGCGACCCCCGAAGCCAGCGCCAGCAGCAACGCGACCACCGCCAGCCGTCGCGCGATCTGCGCGGCTCGCCCCGACTTCGCTTCCGAGGGTTTCGCACGCTCGGTGCCCGGCTCGGTCAGGGATCGCTCCTCGACATCGCTGCTCTCGCGCCGGCACGCAGCGCGCAGATGCAGGCGCAACACCTTCGCAAATCACCCGCGTGTGGGCTCGTCTCGGACGCGCGGCGACGAGGCGGCCCGCGCGTCTAAATGTCGGCCCCCACTAAAGAAGCAGCTTGGCAGTCCCGATCGAATGGGGCGAGTACGCAATAGGGAGCCTCTGTGAGGGGGGCTTCCCTACTGACCTGGAGGAGCTCCACGCAATGGAGCACACGAGCATCGAAGAGCACATGGACGACAGCAAGCCCCGGAAGCGGAACCGGGTACGTGAGCTGCGCGAAAACAAGCTCATGACCCAAGCGCAGTTGGCGAAGAAGGCCAAGGTTGCGCTCCGCACCATCCACTCCGTGGAGAAGGGCATGAACTGTCGGATGGACACCAAGCGCAAGATCCTCCTGGCCCTGGGGATGCGCTTCGAGGACAAGGACCAGGTCTTCCTGGACTGAGCCCCGAGTCGAATTCAGGGCGACCTTCTTCGCCCAGAGCACGCCACGCAGGCCTCTGCGTGTCGTGCTTTTTTTCTGCGCCGCGCAGTCAGTCGCTAGACTCGACGCATGCCGCGCCCGTCCGCGAACCTGCTGCGCGACCTCGGCCGTCTGCTCACCCGCAGCCACGACCTCGAGGAGACGCTGAACAACGTCGTGCGCCTGGTCGCGCGCTGGATGCGCGCGTCGGCGTGTTCGATCTATCTGCTCGAGGACGACGGTGAGCGCCTGGTGCTGCGCGCGACGCGCGGTCTGAATCCGCAGGCGGTCGGGCGCATGCGCATCAGCGTCGGGCAGGGCATCGCCGGCCGCGCGCTCGAGGAGCGCAAGACGATCGCGGTGCCGGACGTGCGCAAGGACACGCGCGTGCACGCGTTCCCCTACTCGGGTGAGCAGCGCTTCCGGTCACTTGTCGCGGTGCCGCTGCTGGTGCGCGGCGAGCCGGTGGGCGTGCTGACGGCGCGCACCGCGCGCGTGCGCGTGTTCCCGCGCGAGCAGCTCGAGCTCCTGGAGATGATCGCGGCGCAGGTCGGCTCGATCGTGTTGAACGCGCGCCTGCTCGATCGCGCGCTGCGCGAGGCGGGTCACGGCCGCGCGAGCGGTGCCGCGCAACCGCTCGAGCCGCGCAAGCCCGGCGCCGTGCTGCGCGGGATCGGCACGTCGCCCGGCGTCGCGCGTGGCCCGGTGCACGTGCTCGCGCCGCGCCTCGATCTGGGGAATCTCGACTACCGGCCGGCGCGCACGATCGCGGCGGAGTGGCGCGGATTGCAGCGCGCGCTGCGCGAGACTGTGCGCCAGCTGAACGACCTGCGCGAAACCGTCGGCGAGCGCTTCGGCGAAGAGCTCGCGGACGTGTTCACCACGCACATCATGATTCTGGAGGACCAGGGCTTCCGCGCGCGGCTGCGCCGCCAGCTGGGCGTGCACGGCAACGGCGCGCGCGCGCTGGTCGAGACCCTGCAGGGCTACGCGTCGATCCTGGCCTCCACCGAGGACGTGACCCTGCGCGAGCGCGCGGCCGACCTCGAGGACGTGCTGCAGCGCGCCGTCGGCGAGCTGGTCGGCGTGCGGCTCCACAACACCAAACTGCGTCAGGGCGTGATCGTCGTCGCCGAGCGCATCACGCCCACCGAGTTCGTGCTGCTGGAGACGGAGAAGGTCGCGGGCCTGGTGACCGAGCATGGCGGACCGACGAGTCATGCCGCGATCTTCGCCCGCTCGCTCGAGATCCCCGCGGTCTCGGGCGTGCCGCGCGTGGCGTCGAACCTGTCGCCCGAGGACGAGCTGATCGTCGACGGGCTCGAGGGCGTGGTGATCGCGAAGCCGACCCGCGACCAGCGCGCGCACTACACGCAGATCGCCGACCGCTACGAGCGCCTGCGCGGCCGGCTCGATGAGCTGCGCGGCCTGCCGAGCGAGACACTCGACGGCCGCCGCGTGCGCCTGTCGGCGAACATCGGCGGCCTGTTCGACCTCGACCTGGTGAAGCGCTACGGCGCCGAGGGCGTCGGCCTCCTGCGCACCGAGATTCTCGCGCTCTCGTCGCGCGGCCTGCCCGACGAGGACGAGCAGCTCCGCGGCTATCTGCGCGTGGCGGAGCAGGTCGCGCCCGACCCGGTGACCGTGCGCTGCTTCGATCTCGGCGGCGACAAGGCGCTGCCGAACGAGCACGTCTCCGAGGCGAACCCGCAGCTCGGCTGGCGCGCGATCCGCATCCTGCTCGACCGGCCGGAGCTGTTTCGCACGCAGCTGCGCGCGATCGTGCGCGCGAACACCCGCGGCAACGTCAAGGTGATGCTGCCGATGATCGCGTCGCTCGACGAGCTCGAGGCGTCGCGCGAGCTGCTCCTGGAGGTGTGTCGCGAGCTCGGCAAGGACCCGCCGCCGCTGGGCGTGATGATCGAGACACCGGCGGCGGTCGCGATCGCCGAGCACCTCGCGAAGGCGAGCGACTTCTTCTCGATCGGCACCAACGACTTGATGCAGTACACGCTCGCCACCGACCGCGAGAACGAGCGGGTCGCCGCCGCCTACGACCCGTTCCACCCCGGCGTCCTCTCGGGCATCGCCTACGCGGCCGCGAGCGCGCGCGCCGCGGGGATCCCGTGCGCGGTCTGCGGGGAGCTCGGCGGCAACCCCGTCGTCGCGCCGCTGTTCGTCGGCATGGGGATCGACGAGCTCTCGATGGCGCCCTTCTCGGTGCTCGTGATCCGGCAAGTGGTTCGCACCATGAACGCCGCGGCGCTGGAAGCCTGCGCCCGCGACGTGGTGCGCATGGCGCGCGCGAGCGAGGTGCGCGAGAGACTCGAGGTGACCTACCGCGACCTCGGCCTGCTCGACGACCCCGACATCGGCGGCGCGATCAGACTGCTCCTGTCCTGGCGCGTTGACAGGCGTACCGGCCCCCGATAGCGTGCCCGGCGATGGCATCGAGTGCCGAGTCCGACCGGCGGATGCACAAGCAGCTGGCGGAACACCTCGCGAGCCACGGCCTCAAACAGACCCGCCAACGCGAGGCGATCCTCGACGCGTTCGTCGCCGCGAAGGGTCACGTCAGCAGCGAGGAGCTGTACGAGGTCGTGCGCGCGCGGCATCCCGAGGTGGGCGCCGCGACGGTGTACCGCGCGCTGAAGCTGTTCTGCGACGCCGGAGTCGCGCGCGCGCATCACTTCCGCGACGGAGTGACTCTCTACGAGCGC
>DATFUE010000023.1:0-2088 GCA_035261165.1 Myxococcota bacterium | reverse complement strand
TAGCGCGACACACACCACACCTTCGCCTCGGGCGCGAAGTGCACGGGCGCGTGCGCGCGGAGCTCTCGATAGTGCGGGTACGGATCGCCGAGGAACTCGGGGCGGAACGGCTCGTAGCGGATCACGCGGGCGGCCCTCCCGGACGTCACCATAGCAGGTCATCTTCTCGCGCATGAGGTCGCTGCTCGCTTCGCTCGCGCTCGCTCTCGCGCTCGGCTGCGGGGGAAATGAACCCACGCCCGAGGACCGGGTACGGCGGGTGCTCGCCGCGCTCGAGGCCGCCGCCGAGGCGCGCGATCCGGGCGCGATGAAGGACCACCTCTCGGAGTCGTACCGGGACGCGCAGGGGAACGACCGGCGCACCGTGCTGGGCTTGGCGACGGGTCACTTCATGCGAAACACATCGGTGTACGTCTTCACGCGCATCGTCGCAGTCGAGCTCGCCGAGCCCGGCCTGGCGCGAGCCGAGGCGCTGGTCGCGCTCGCGGGCACGCCGATCAGAGACGCGGGCGCGCTGCCGCAGGTGAAGGCCGATCTCTACCGCTTCGACCTGCGGCTGCGCGACGAATCGGGCACGTGGCGCGTGATCTCCGCCGCGTGGCAACCCGCGACGCTCTCCGATTTCTGATCGACTTCGCTCGCCTGCGGCTCGCTGCGCGCGGCTTCGCCGCTTGCCAGCTCGGCTCGGGGCGGCCCTCGCCTCGCTCGTGTAGGCTGCGGCCATGGCAAAGGGCGCGCTGGTACTCGGGGTCGGGGCGATGGCGGGTCTGGGCGGCGCACTGTGCAAGCGCTTCGCGCACGAGGGTCTCGAGACGTTCGCCGCGGGGCGCACGAAGGCAAAGGTCGACGCCGTCGCCGCCGAGCTCCGCGCGCAGGGCAAGCGCGCGCACGGGATGGTTGCGGACGTCACCTCCGCGGCCGACATGGCGCGTGCCTTCGAGACCGTCGAGAAGGAGACCGGCGCGCCGCCCGAGCTGGTCGTCTACAACGCGGGCAACATGGCCGTCGGCGCACTCGCCGACATGAGCGACGCACATTTCGAGGACGCCTGGCGCGTGTGCGCGTTCGGCGCGTTCCTGTGCGGCCGCGAAGCCGCCCGCCGCATGGCCCCGCGCGGCAGCGGGTCACTCCTCTTCACCGGCGCGACCTCGTCGCTTCGCTCGCGCCCGCCGTTCATCGCCTTCGCCGCGGCGAAAGCCGCCGAGCGCGCCGTCGCCCACGGCCTCGCCCGCGAGTTCGGCCCCAAGGGCCTCCACGTCGCCCACGTCATCGTCGACGGAGTCATCGACGGAGAGCTCGTCAACAGCCACATGCCGCAGATCAAGCAGTCACTCGGCGCCGACGGCATGATCTCGGTCGACGCCCTCGCCGACGCCTACTGGATGCTCCACACCCAACACCGCTCCGCCTGGACCCTCGAGCTCGACCTGCGCCCGTACAAGGAGAGCTTCTGAGTGCCGTGAAGCGCTTCGGGCCCCTGGACCGCGACGTCCCGGCGATCGGCCAAGGCACCTGGCAGATGGGCCGCGACGACCGCGCCGCGGCACTGACCGCGCTGCGCCGCGGCATCGAGCTCGGGATGACTCACATCGACACCGCCGAGATGTACACCGGCTCCGAGGAGCTCGTCGCCGAAGTCATCGCCGGCCGCCGCGACGAGGTGTTCCTCGTCTCGAAGGTGCTGCCGCAGAACGCCTCGCGGAGGGGGACGATCGCTGCGTGCGAGCAGTCACTCCGCCGCTTGCGCACGAGCCGCCTCGACGTCTACCTGCTGCACTGGCGCGGAAATCAGCCTCTCGAGGAGACGGTCGCCGCCTTCGAGCAGCTCGAGCGCGACGGCAAGATCGCGGCCTGGGGCGTCAGCAACTTCGACGCCGACGACCTCGAAGAGCTGCGCGCGCTCGCCCGCCCCGGCCGCCCCGTCTGCAATCAAGTCCTCTATCACCTGGAGGAGCGCGGCATCGAGCACGCCGTGCTGCCCTGGTGCGAGACACACGGCGCCGCCCTCGTCGGCTACAGCCCCTTCGGCTCCGGCCGCTTCCCGAGCCCGCGCAGCCCCGGCGGCAAGACCCTCGCGACCATCGCCGC
>DATFUE010000022.1:0-12421 GCA_035261165.1 Myxococcota bacterium | reverse complement strand
TGGCGGCGGAGGGGCCGATCCCGAGCACGTCGCTGCGCGTCCAGTAGCGCTGGTTGTGGCGCGAGCGGTGGCCGGGGCGCGCGTAGCTCGAGATCTCGTACTGGGCGATGCCCGCGGCGCCGAGTCGCGCGCGCAGCAGCCGACTCATCTCGGCCAGGGTGTCCTCGTCGGGCAGCTCGAGCCGTCCCGCGCTCGCGGCGCGCGCGAACGGTGTCTCGGGCTCGAGCGTGAGCGCGTACGCGGAGACGTGCGGCACGCCGAGCGCGATCACGCGCTCGGCGTCGCGCAGCAGCCCGGCGACGGTCTGGCCCGGCGCCCCGTAGATCAGATCCGCGGAAAGTGACTCGAAGCCCGCCGCGAGGCAGGTCTCGAGCCCGCGCAGCGCCTCGTCCGCGCGCTGCGCGCGGCCCAGCCGGCGCAGGACCTCGCCATCGGTCGACTGCAGCCCGACCGAGAGACGAGTCACCCCGAGCGCGCGCAGCTCGGCCACGCGCGAGACCTCGAGCTGGCCGGGGTTCAGCTCGACCGTGATCTCGGCGCCTTGGAGCGCGAGATCCGCGGCCAGTGCCTCGAGCAGGCGGCCGAGCGACTTCGGGCGCAGGAGCGACGGCGTGCCGCCGCCGAAGTACACGCTCGCGACGGGCCGGCCGGCGACCTCGCCGCGCCAGCGGCGCCACTCCTCGAGCAGCCCCGAGACCAGGTCGTCCTCGTCGGCCCCGGCCAACCGGCCCACCGCGACGACGGCGAAGTCGCAATACGGGCAGACGTGCTCGCAGAACGGCACGTGCACGTACACGCCCAGATCGGCGCCGCTTGTTCCGGCACTCACCGTTCCTATCCTATGCGGCCCGCTGGCGGCGGGGGAGGAGCTGCGGCTTGCGACGAATCCCTGTCTTGTCCCTGGTGTCGGTACTCTGCGCCTGCGCCGTGGCCCCCCGCGGCGGCGCGCTGCCCCAAGAAAAGAAGGACGGAATGCTGCGAACCACGCTCGACAACGGACTCTCGGTCATCCTGGTGGAGGACCACTCGGCGCCCGTCGTGGCGCTGAACGTCTGGGTGCGAACCGGCAGCGCGGACGAACGCTATCCGGAGCAGTGGGGCATGGCGCACGTGCACGAGCACATGCTCTTCAAGGGCACCGAGAAGCGCGGCGTCGGCGAGATCGCGGCGACGGTCGAGGGCGCGGGCGGGAACATCAACGCCTTCACCTCGTACGACATGACCGTCTATCACATCACGATGGCGAGCCGCGACGCGGCGACCGGCGTCGACGTGCTCGCGGACTCGGTGCTGCACTCGACCTTCGACGCCACCGAGCTCGCGAAGGAAGAGGAGGTCGTGATCGAGGAGATCCGCCGCTCCGACGACACGCCCGACAGCCTGATCTCGAAGGTGCTGTTCGAGACCGCGTACAAGCAGCACCCCTACGGCCGCGAGGTGATCGGTACACAGGAAAGTGTTCGCAGCTTCACGCGCGAGGGGCTGCTCGAGTTCTACCACCACTGGTACGTGCCGAACAACATGACCTTCGTCGCCGTGGGCGACTTCCAGAGCGAGTCAGTGCTCGCGCAGGTGAAGCAGGCGTTCGCGGGCGCGAAGCCGCGCGCCGACCTCGCCCACCCGCGCACGCCCGAGCCGGAGCAGACCGAGCCGCGAGCGGCCGTGGTGAAGAGCGAGTTCGAGCAATCATTGCTGGGCGTCGCCTGGAAGATCACCGGCTTCGGCAGCCCCGACACGCCGTACCTCGATCTGCTCGCGATGATCCTCGGCGGCGGCGACACCTCGCGCCTGTACCGCGAGGTGAAGGACCGCCAGCAGCTCGTGCACGGCATCCACGCCAGCTCTTACACGCCGCTCGATCCCGGCCTGTTCTTCGTCGACGCGGAGCTCGAATCCGCGCACCTCGACGCGGCCGTCGTCGCGATCGGCGAGCAGGTGCGGCGCATCCGCGAGTTCGGGCCGTCGGAGACCGAGCTCGAGCGCGCGCGCACGAACCTGCTCTCGAGCCAGGTGCACGAGAAGGAGACGATGCAGGGGCAGGCGCAGAAGTACGGCTACTACGAGCTGCTCGCCGGCGGGCTCGAGGCCGAGAAGCGCTATCTCGACCAGGTGAAGGGCGCGACGAAGGCGGACCTGCAGCGCGTGGCGCAGAAGTATCTCGTGCCCGAGCACGCGACGCTGGTCGCGTTGCTCGCGAAGGACGCCGAGGGCGCGACCAGCGACGCGAAGCTGCTGGCCGCGCTGCAGCGCGGCGCGGGCGCCGAGACCGCGCCACTCGCCGCGCAGTCCCTGCGCGACGGCATCCGCGAGTACACGCTGCCGAACGGTCTGCGGGTGCTGGTGAAGCCGAATCACTCGGTGCCGCTCGTGGCCATGCGCCTCGCGTTCCACGGAGGGTTGCTGGCAGAGTCCGAGAATACGGAGGGCATCACTTCCTTCACGTCCGAGATGCTCTCGAAGGGCACGACCAGCCGCAGCGCCGCACAGCTCGCCGCCGACGTCGAGAACATCGCGGGCGACGTCTCGGGCTTCTCCGGGCGCAACAGCTTCGGCTTGTCGGCGGACTTCCTGACCGAGTCACTCGACACCGGCCTCGACCTCTTCGCCGACGTCCTGCTCCACCCGGCCTTCGCGCTGGACGAGATCGAGAAGCTGAAGGTCGAGCGCCGCGCCGCGCTGCGCCGGCGCGAGGACAATCTCGGCACGAAGGCGTTCGAGCTGTTCCAGAAGGAGCTCTACCCCTCGCACCCGTACCGCTTCTCGTCGCTCGGCACGCTCGCGAGCCTGGACAAGCTGGATCGCACGGCGCTCGCGAGTTACTACGCGAGGTTCGCGCAGCCGAGCAACGCCGTGCTGGCCGTCGTGGGCGACGTCGATCCCGACCGCTTCGCCGCGGCGCTGCAGGCGCGGCTCGGCGAGTGGAAGGGCTCGGGCGACGTCGTGCTGCCGGCGCGCCCCACGCCGACCCCGCCGGGCAAGCCGCGCCAAGCCACGCTGATCAAGAAGAAGAACCAGTCGCACATCGTGTACGGGTTCCTCGCGCTCTCGATCGAGGATCCCGACCTCGCGGCGCTCGACGTTCTGACGCAGGTGCTCGGCGGACAGGGCGGGCGGCTCTTCGTCGAGCTGCGCGACCGCCAGAGCCTGGCCTACTCGGTGACTGCGTTCGAGATGGAGGGCATCGATCCCGGCACGTTCGCGGTGTACATGGCTGGCGCGCCCGACAAGCTCGACGAGTCACTCGCCGGAATTCGCGGCCAGCTGCTGAAGATCGTGAACGAGCCGGTGAGCGAAGAAGAGCTCTCGCGCGCCAAGGGCTACCTGATCGGGTCGCAGGCCGTGTCGCTGCAGCGCTACGGCTCGCAGGCGATGCTGCTCTCGCTCGACGAGCTCTACGGCCTGGGCGCCACGCACCACCTCGACTACGCGAGCCGCATCTCTGCCGTCAGCGCGGACGACGTCCAGAGGGTCGCGAAGCGAGTGATTCGCCTGGACGCGCCGGTCGTGGCCATCATCAAGTGAGTCAGTAACCCAGGGCGGCGCCGTCGCGGCGAGGGTCCGTCGCGCCGAGCCAGGTGCCGGAGGCCGGATCGCGCGCGATCAGCTGGACGGCCCCCATCGGGTACGGGCTGGGCTGCACGTCGTGGCCCCACTCGCGCAGCTTGTCGAGCACGTCCTTGGGGTGACCCGGCTCGACCATGAGCTGATCGGGCATCCACTGGTGGTGGAAGCGCGGCGCGCTCACCGCGCGCAGCGGGTCGAGCTTGAAGTCGACTGAGTCGATCAGGGCCTGCAGCACCGCGGTGATGATCAGGGTACCCATCGGGCTGCCGACGACGTAGCGCACCTGGCCGTTCTCGAGCACGATCGTCGGCGTCATGCTCGACAGCGGGCGTTTGCCCGGGCGGATCGCGTTCGCGGCGCTGCCGAGGGCGTTCCAGGCGTTGGGCGCCGTGGGCGAGATCGAGAAGTCGTCCATCTCGTTGTTCAGCACGATGCCCGTCCCCGGCACGGTGATCAGTGACCCGAAGAGCGTGTTCACGGTCTGCGTGAGTGACACGGCGTTGCCCTGGCCGTCGACGACCGAGATCTGCGTCGTGCCCGCGTCGGTCGGCGGCGCGACCAGCGGCGCGCGCGCTCGCGGGATCGCGGGCTTGCCCCAATTCCAGGGCGCGCGCTGCCAGAACGGCGGCGGCTTCAGCTGCGCGCTGAGCTCGGCGCCGTACTCCTTCGAGATCAGCTTCTCGGTCGGCACGGTCCAGTAGTCGGGATCGCCGAGATACACCGCGCGGTCCGAGAACGCGAGCTTCATCGCGCCCGCGACCAGGTTGATCTCCTCGCTCGAGTTCAGCCCGAGCCCGGCCAGGTCGTACGGCTCGAGCGCGTTCAGCATCTCGAGCAGGAGCACGCCGCCGGAGCTCGGCGGCGGCATCGACACGACCTCGAGGCCGCGGTACTGACCGCGCACCGGCGCGCGCCAGACCGGGTGGTAGTTCGCGAGATCGTCGACGGTGAGCGCGCCGCCGCTCGCGTCGGCGATCTTGCGCGCCATGGGCCCGTACGCGAGCGCGCCGCCGCCGCGCGCGCCCACCTCTTCGAGCGTCTTCGCGAGCTCGGGCTGCTTCAGCCGCCAGCCGAGCGCGGGGATCTGTCCCTTGTCGAGCTGGATGCGCGCGGTCTCGGGGAAGTTCGCGAGCTTGGGCGCGATCATCTGCAGCATACGGCGATGCGCGGGCCCGATCTCGATGCCGTCGCGGCACAGGCGGATCGCGGGCTTCACGAGCTCTTTCCACTCGAGCGACCCGTAGCGCTGGTGCAATTCCCAGAGCCCCTGCACGAGCGACGGCACCGCGATCGCGCGCGGGCCGATGCGCGACGCGTCGGGGATCGCCTTGCCGTCGAGACCGATGTAGTTCGCCGTGTTCGCGCTCGCGGGCGCCGTCTCGCGCGCGTCGAGTGCCGCGGCCTCGTTGGCCTCGGCCATGTACACCACCACGAACGCGCCGCCGCCGAGGCCGGAGCTGTACTGGTGTGCGACCCCCGCCGCGAACGCCGTCGCGATCGCCGCGTCCACCGCGTTCCCGCCGCGCCCGAGGATCTCCCGGCCCGCGTCCGCCGCCGGCCCGACCGAAGTCACCACCATGCCGCGCTCGCCCCACGCCGGGCCCGGGCTCTCGGCGCGCGCGAGCTGCGCGGAAAACAAGCAAACGACGAAGCAGAACCAGAGTCTCGACGGCATTGGGCGCATCCCTTCCGACCGTATCACGGCGCGTGCTAGCGTGCGCGACCATGGCGATCGCGCGCCTCGCGTTAGTGATGTTGCTCGCGCTCGGCGCGTGTCGCGCGCAGCCCGCGGGCCCGGTCGCGGTGCTCCAGGTGCGCGGCTTCGGCGAGATTCGCATCGAGCTGCTCGACAAGCTCGCGCCGCGCCACGTCGCGAACTTCATCTCACTCGCGAACGCACGCTTCTACGACGGCACCACGTTTCACCGCGTGATTCCGAAGTTCATGATTCAGGGCGGCGATCCCAACTCGAAGGACGCCGACCCGAGCAACGACGGCTTCGGCGATCCCGGCTATTTCATCGCGCCCGAGTTCAGCAGCACACCGCATCTCCCCGGCGTGCTCTCGATGGCGCGCCGGTCGGACGCCAACACCGCCGGGAGTCAGTTCTTCCTCATGACGACGGGCTCGGAGTCATGGCGCCCGAAGCTCGACGGCCAGTACAGCGTGTTCGGTCGCGTGCTCTCGGGGCAGGACGTCGTCGACCGTATCTCGAATGCCCCGCGCGACGCGAAGGACCGGCCGCTCGAGAACGTGGTGGTCGAATCGGTGCGGATCGAGCCCGCGGCGCGCTGAGTGAGTCGTATCTCACGTGGCCGTCAGTATCGCGCGCCGCGCGCCGGCGTCTGAAGGTGCATGACGTGCTCGATCCGATCAGCGGCCGCCTGGTTCTTGCCGAGCGGCAGCCCCCTCCTGCCCGCTCGACTCGAACACCCGGGCCCAAACCCGGGTCCGGCCGTGCCCGCGTCGGAATCCCCCCTCTCGGCGCGAGCGATCGGCGAGCACGCTCTGCGCCTCGGCGGGCTGCGCTTGCACCTGGTGCCGGCGCCGTCTTCCGAGGCCCCTGGCGAGTGGGACGACCAGCTCCAACCCGACCCGTTCCGCATCTACCCGAGCCGCGCCCCCGGCGCGTGACGACCGCCCCGCCCTGCGCCATACTGCGCGCCCGCGCCGGCCCCGCCCGGCGCACTTCGTCCATGGCGCGGTAGCTCAGTTGGTAGAGCAGCGGACTGAAAATCCGCGTGTCGGCGGTTCGATTCCGCCCTGCGCCACCAGGAACGCTCGACGTGCCGCGCACTTGCGTAGGCGACCGCGTGACGCGCCATCGCCCGATCCAACGTAAGGGCGGCCTTCACGCGTTCGAACGAAGCGCTCGAACCCGTTGCCCGGCACGGCGCAGGTCATTTCCTCGGGCCGCATCCCGGTTCGTGCGCGGCTGAGCGCGCAGCCGACGCTGGCGCGGGGCAGCTCGGACTCACTGCGAGCGGCTCGAGTGACTCACAGCTCTGCGATGTCTCGGGTCATCCGTAGGACATAGTGATCCGGCGCGTCGATCTTGGTCCACAAATTGCCGCGGCGGCTTGGGCTCAGGTGAGCGCTCATCTCGAGCCAGTAGCCCAGCACGGCCAGCCGGCCGTCGTATGGCATCACGCCGCGGTCGAGGAACTCGAGCTGCACGCGATCTTCGTGCTCTGGGTCGTCCCGCACGTCGACGCGGGAGAAGTTGAACAGCGCATTGTGAATCGTGCTGACTCGTTCGAGCTGTGACACGAATAGCTCGCGCCGCGCCTTGGGGTCCGCGTTGCGATCGATAAGTGGCTTCGGCTGCTTGAGAAATTCGAGCTGCGGGTAGATCCCGCTCGCGATCAGCTTGCGCGCGCCTTCGATCGCCGAGTCGATCGTATAGCGGTCCCTACCGCCGCCTTCGACCTCACGCAGGAACTGACGCAACGGCCCGTAGAAGCTGACTGGGTACCAGTCAGTTGCGCGGATCTCCGCGCGGAACAGATGCGCTCCCGCTCCGAGCCTTCGCTCGAGCTCGGCGACGGGGATCGACCTCTTCCGACACACTTCACGAGCGTGCTCGACGATCGGACGCAGCACGCTGCCCTTGATGGCGGGCACGGGATTGGACCCCGACCTCGGATCTGCCCGGTTTGCCATGACTCGAAATCGGTCCGGCTGTCGCGAGCATTGAATCCGCCCGTGTCATGGCGAAAAACTGCACATGAGTCACTTCCCTCCTTTGGCCCGACGTCAACTTCGCGTGTGGCCCCGGAGATGAGGGGGCCGCCGAGGGGCCGTGATCGGATGCCGCGGGGCGCCTCAGTCTGCTTCCCGGGCGCAAGCGAACTCGCGCAAGTACGCTCAGCACTCGGCTCCGGATCCTCTGAAAGTCCGCGTGTCGGGAGTTCGATTCTCCCCTGCGCCACCTGTTCGTGAACCCGCTCGCGGTGCGCTTCTTCGACTGGCCGGTCGGGGTGCCCCGGACCACCGGTTGAAGTCGCGCGCGGCCTGCGCGCGCGCTGCGGTTGCTTCGCGTGTCCCGATGTGCACTCCGCGCGCAGGACTCACTCTCATACGGCTCGGACGCTTGGACTTCGGCCAGACACTCGCACGCGACTTGCCTCCGAGTGAGGTGACACGCCGCACGGAGACCGCGTCACACCGCGCCGAAACGCGCGGTATGAGACAGGGCCGTGGCATCAGCGGGGCCGCGAGAGTTGCGCTCGTCGCGCTGGCGATCTGCGGCGGCGCTTCCGCGGCGCGTGCACAAGCCGTCTCGAAGGCACAGATGCAGAGCCTGGACGAGCAAGTGCAGGAAGTGAAGTCGGACGTGCTCGGCATCGCGGCGGAGCTCGACCAGCTCGAAGAGAAGCTTCTGTATCCCTCGAACACACAGGTCGCGGTGTTCGTCTCGATGGACAAGGCGACCGCCTTCCGCCTCGACTCGGTGCAGATCCAGATCGACGGCCAGCCCGTCGCGCGGCACGTGTACAGCTTCAAGGAGCTGGAAGCCCTCAAGAAGGGCGGCGTGCAGCGGATGTACACCGGCAACACCCGCACCGGCGAGCATCGGCTGGACGTGTCAGTGGCCGGCAAGCTCTCCGGGGGCAAGGACTACGCGGTCACGCAGAGCTTCCCCTTCAGCAAGGACGTCGGACCCAAACTCGTCGGTGTCACGCTGGCCGGCTCCGGCGAGCCGAGCATCGAGATCGGGGGCTGGTAGCTCGTGGCGGCGCTGCGCCGAAACGCGATCGCGCTGGCCCTGGCGGCGCTCCTGCCCGGGCGCGCGGTCGCGGGCGGGGATCTGAAGGACCTGTACTTCGGAGAGGCGCTCTACTACGCCTACCAGGAGCAGTGGTTCGAGGCGCTCGAGCGCCTCGACGCGGAGGTCGCGCAGCACTACCGCGTCGATGAGCCCGAGCGCGACTCGCTCCAGTACCACATCAAGAACGCCGAGTTCGACGTCGGCGACTTCGAGCTCCGCTACCGCATGCACCACCGCGCCGGCCGCGCGATCAAGGCGGTGCTCGAGGCAGACGTCGGCGACGCCGTGCGCAACGAGGCCGCCTATCGCCTGGCGCGGATCCACTTTCAGAAGGGCCAGCCCGACGACGCCCTCGAGACGCTCGAGAAGATCCACGGCGAGATCCCGGAGGAGATCCGCGACGACGTCGAGTTCCTGCGCGCGAACGTCTATCTGGCGCTCAGCCGGCCGGCGGACGCCGCTGAAGTGTTGAAGCGACTGCAGGGCTCGGACGGTCTGCGCGGCTTCTCGCAGTACAACCTCGGGATCGCGCTGCTCGAGGAGGGCGAGAAGAAGGAAGCCGTCCTGCAGCTCGACCGCGCCGGAACGCTGAAGGGCGGCGACGCAGAGACACTCGCCATCGTCGACAAGTCGAACCTGATTCTCGGCACGCTGCTCTTCGAGGCGCAGGCGTTCGACGACTCGGCGCGCTCCCTGGGCCGTGTCCGCCTCGAGGGCCCGTTCTCGAACGAGGCGCTGCTGCGCGCGGGTTGGGCGGACGCGAGCGCCGAGAAGTTCGATCGCGCGCTCGTCCCGTGGGGCATCCTCGCCCGGCGCGAGCCGACGCAGGCCGCCGTCCAGGAAGCGCTGCTCGCGCTGCCCTACGCCTACAGCAAGCTCGGCGTGCACGGACGCGCGGCCGTCCTCTATCGGAACGCGGCGCAGAGCTTCGAGGGCGAGCTGCACAAGCTCGACGCCTCGCTCGCGAGCATCCGCGACGGCGAGTTCCTGAAAGACCTCGTGCGCGAAGAGATCCGTCAGGACAAGGACTGGGTTGTGCGCCTGCGCCGCCTGCCCGACGCGCCCGAGACCTTCTACCTGACGTCGCTGATGGCGTCGCACGAGTTCCAGACCGGTCTGCAGAACTACCTGGACCTCGAGGACATGCGCAAGAAGCTGGTCGCGTGGCAGCGCAGCCTCGACGCCTTCGACGACATCATTCAGCGCCGCCACGCGTACTACGCGCCGCTCCTGCCGGGGATCGACTCGCAGTTCCGCAAGCTCGACTCGCAGATCCGGCTGCGCGTCGAGCAGCGCGACCACTTGAACCAGCTGGTCCAGCACATGCTGATTGCGCCGCGGCCGGACTACCTGGCGACGTCAGACGAGCTGCAGGCGTCGGCGCGAATCGCTCGGCTGGAATCCGCGCTGCGCAAAGCGGGCGACGGCGAGCGCGCGGACGCATCGCTGCGGCTCGAGCGAGTCAAGGGCGCGCTGACCTGGAACCTCGAGACGCAGTACCACGCGCGGCTCACCAAGACATACAACGACCTCGCCGCGCTGAACCGCGACATCGACGCGATGACGGCGCGCTACGACTCATTCGTGCGCACGCGCCAGGCCGCCACGCAGAGCTACACCGGCTACGACCGCAAGATCACCGGGCTGCGCGGGCGCACTGCCGGGTCGCTCGTCCGTCTCACCGACCTGATGAAGCGCCAGGGCGAGATGCTCGAGGCCGTGGCCACGAACGAGCTCAAGGTGCGCCGCGAGCGCCTCGCGGTGCAGCTCAACCAGGCCCGCTTCGCGTTCGCCGACAGCTACGACCGCGCCACCAAGGCGCAGGCGAATTGAGAGGTGGAACGCGATGCACCGTCGCCTCCGCACACTTCTCCTGCTCCTCGCACCAGCGCTCGCCGTCGCCTGCGCGAGCAATCCGGACGAGCGCACGCTCGCGGAGCTCGAGCACGTGAAGCCCGACGTGAGCGACGTGCAGGTCGAGAACAGCATCGACCAGGCGATGGTCGGCTACCGCAAGTTCCTCGACGAAGCGCCGGAATCGGCGCTGACTCCCGAGGCGATGCGGCGCCTCGCGGACCTGAAGCTCGAGAAGGAGTACGGAATCCTCGGCGGTGCCAAGGGCGGCGCGCTTCCGGCTCCGGAGACGGCCGCGCGCGCCGCGCCCGCGCATGAGAAGGCGCGCGAGAGTGCACCTGCGAAAAGCGCCGAGTCCGACGCCGACTTCGAGCGCCGTGCCGCCGGCGCCGCGCGCGCGAAGCCGAATGCCAAGAGCGCGCCGCTCGAGCTGCCCGATGGCCAGTCGGCGCCTCCGTCCGGCCCACTCGAGGCGATCAAGCTCTACGACCAGATTCTCGCCACCTACCCGCACTACCCGCACGCCGACTCAGTCCTGTACCAGAAGGCGCGCGCGCTCGACGAGGTCGGACGGGTCGACGAGGCGGTCGCCGTGATGGAGCGGCTGACCGACCAGTACCCCGACTCGCGCCACATCGACGAGGTCCAGTTCCGCCGCGGCGAGTACTACTTCACGCGCAAGAAGTTCATGAAGGCCGAGGACGCCTATTCGGCGATCCAGCGCATCGGCGCGGGCACGGAGTACTACCCGCTCGCGCTCTACAAGCTCGGCTGGACCTTCTACAAGCAGGACCTGCAGGACGAGGCGCTCGGCGAGTTCATTGCGCTCCTCGACTGGGCGGTCGCGAGCGGCCACGACCTCGACCACGCGAAAGACGAGGACGAGGAGCGCCGGATCGCGGACACGTACCGCGTCATCAGCCTCTGCTTCTCGAACCTCGGCGGTCCCGAGGTCGTGCAGAAGTATTTCGCGGAGCACGGCGCGCGCGACTACGAGGACCGTCTCTACGCGCACCTGGCGGAGTTCTACTTCGACAAGCGGCGCTACCAGGACGCGGCGAAGACCTACGACGCGTTCGTCGCGCTGCACGCGCTGCACCGCTCTTCGCCGCGCTTCAGCATGCGCGTGGTCGAGATCTACGAGGCGGGCAACTTCCCGAAGCTGGTGCTCGAGTCGAAGAAGGCCTTCGCGGCGACCTACGGCCTGCAGTCCGAGTACTGGCGCCACTTCGACGTGAAGGAGTCGCCCGAGGTTCTCGCCTACCTGAAGAGAAACTTGCAGGACCTGGCCGGCTACTACCACGCGCTCTACCAGAACGCGGAGCAGAAGGACGACAAGCCGGCGAGCTTCGACGAGGCGGCGCGCTGGTACCGCGCCTATCTCGCGTCGTTTCCCGCCGACGAGGGAACGCCGGCGATCAACCACCGCCTCGCCGACCTCCTGCTCGAGCACCAGGACTTCGGCGAGGCCGCGCGCGAGTACGAGCGCACGGCGTACGAGTATCCCGAGCATGCCCAGGCCGCGGCCGCGGGCTACGCCGCGATCTACGCGCACCGCGAGAACCAGAAGCGCGCGAGCGGCGACGAGCAGGCGGCGATCCGGCGCCAGGCCGTCGACAGCACGCTCAAGTTCGTGGCGCGCTTCCCCGCGCACGAGCACGCAGCCAAGGTGCTGGGCGCCGCGGTCGGCGATCTGTACGACATGAAGGACTACGCGGCGGCGATCGCCACCGCGCGCAAGCTGATCGACGGCTATCCACAGGCGGAGCTCGAGATCCGCCGCAACGCCTGGGGCGTCGTCGCCAACGCGTCGCTCGATACCGCCGACTACGCGCAGGCCGAGCAGGCCTACGGGCGCGTGCTCGAGCTGACGTCGGCCGACGACCCCAAGCGCCAGGCCGTGGTCGACGATCTCGCGGCGTCGATCTACAAGCAGGGCGAGCAGGCGAACGCGGCCGGGAACTTCCGCGCGGCCGCCGACAGCTTCCTGCGCGTCGCCCAGGCCGCGCCCACCTCGAAGATCCGCCCGCTCGCCGAGTACGACGCGAGCGCCGCGCTGATCCACCTGTCGGATTGGACGGGCGCCGCCCAGGTGCTGGAGTCGTTCCAGAAGGAACACCCGGAGCACGAGCTCCACGGCGACGCCACGAAGCAGCTCGCGTTCGTGTACAAGCAGGAGGGCAACCCGGCGCGCGCCGCCGACGAGTACGTGCGCGTCGCTGCACAGGCCAA
>DATFUE010000021.1:0-3208 GCA_035261165.1 Myxococcota bacterium | reverse complement strand
CAATCGAGCAGGAGAGCGAGCGCGGGTTCGCTCGGGGGTGGGATCGCCCTGCGCGACCGTCAGGGGAGAATCATCTCCGACTTCCGCACGATGCCGCGCCCGCTCCGCAGCAGCTCGGTGTCTCGGGCCAGATCCAGACCTCGGAAACACTCGCCCTCCCGCATCCGTGGCAGCCTCTAACCAAGCTGCTGATGGACCCCGGGCGCATCGTACCGATCCGATCCTTCGAGGAGTCCTGTCTCTCTCTCCGCACGTCCGAGGTCCTCGAACTGATCCAGAGAGACGACCCGCGGAGCAAGCGACCCTTCCGCCCGTACTAGAGCCGCGGGTCGGCAGACAGTTGGCGACGCTCGCTCGAGCGCGCAAGACCGCTCCTTTGGCCTCGAACGAGAGTGGGAGCGCGCTGTGCGATGTCCAGCGGAGGGTGTGCTGCGACTCTCGGACGATGTGCCGCGCGAGAGAACCGCCTATCTGCTCGAGCATGGATTTGAGTCACTGGTGAGTACGAGATGCATCGGGAGCTCGAACGAGCGGCGCGTGCGACGGAGGCAACCATGGGAAATGTATCGAGCAGTGGACGGCGAACGGCGCTCGCGGCGGCGGCCATCGCAATCGCCGCAATCGCGAGCGGCGTGTATGCGTTCGGTACGGGCGCCGGCGAGTCGACGGCGAGAGACCCGATCGTCCACGTGACGTCCGGGGTTGCGGGACGCGTCGTTCGGGTGCGCGTTCGCGGCGACCAGCCGGTCGAGGCCGGGGACGTTCTGATCGAGATCGACCCGCAGCAGTTCGCGACGGCGCTCGCGCACGCCAACGCTTCGGTCGCGGAGGCGATGGGCAAGCTCGAACAGTCGCGCTGGCGCCTGACGATCGCCGGGTCCGAGCGGACGATCGCCGTCGCGGCGCTCATCGCGCTCCAGGATCTTCGAGAGAAGGGCGCCGACCCGCGCGCAGCCCAGCTCGCGCTGATCGCGGCCCAGGCCCGGCAAGCTGCCGCGGAGGCGCGGGTCCAGCTCCTGGGCGCGCAGGTCTACACCTCCGCTGCCCGGGTCCTGGCGGCCAGTACCGCGGCCGAACGCGCGCGGCGAGACCTCGCGGACACCCAGATCCGCGCTCCGCGGGCCGGCCGGGTCACGAGGCCGCGCATCGAGCCAGGCGAGTACGTCCACGTGGGTCAGGAGCTGGTCGCGCTCGCTCCCGAGGGCAAGCGATCCGACGCACGCGTCGCGCGGCTGCTCTCGGTGTCTCTGCGGAAGTCGGTTTCTGAGCTCGGCTCAAAGTGACTCGCGGGGAGGAACGCATGTGGTTCCAGTGGTCGAAGTAAGAGAGAGCGGGCACCAACCACCAGCCGCGAAGGCTCCGGCTGGTCCATTGAACGGAGAGTGATTGTGGCGAGCTGGCGTACACGCCTCCTGACTCTCGTCTTCTTGACCGGAAGTGCGGGTTGCGCAGTCGGTCCCGACTACCTGAGACCCAGCGTTCTACTTCCCCCGGCGTGGCGCGGCATGCAGGCACAGGCGGCCAGCCCGACGCCGCCTCCGCCGGCAACGGATCTTCGCCAATGGTGGCGCGCCTTCGATGACTCGACACTCGATCGGCTCATCGATGCAGTGCTCAGCGAAAACCTCGATCTCATGACGGCGGCAGCGCGCGTGCGCGAAGCGCGCGCCGAGCGGGTGATCAGTGCCAGCGGTTTCTATCCGAGCATCGGCGCGAGTGGCTCCTACGAGCACACTCGGCTCAGCAAGCGCTCGCAGGTCGGCGACCTCGTTCCGGGCAACCAGCTCGAGGCGGACCTCCATCAAGCGGCTTTCGACGCGAGCTGGGAGCTCGATGTCTTCGGAGGCATCCGCCGCGGCGTAGAGGCCGCGGACGCCGAGCTCGCCGCCGTCCAGGAAGACGAACGCGATCTCCGGATCACGCTGGTCGCGGAGGCCGCACGCAGCTATGTGGAGATCCGCAGTCTCGAGGGGCGTTTGGCGATCGCGCGGGAGAACATCGAGAACCAGCGAGCTTCCCTCGACCTCACGCTGGACCGGTTCCACACGGGCCTCGCGAGCGAGCTCGATGTCACCCAGGCGAAGTCTCTGCTGGCGAGCACCGAGGCTCAGGTGCCCGCACTCGAGAGTCAGTACGAACGGAGCGTCCATGGTTTGAGCGTGCTCGTCGGGCGCGAGCCGAACGCCCTTGAGGAGGAGCTCGACGGAAACGCCCCGATGACCCGCAGCCCAGACGTCGATGCCCTGGCCGTGCGCATTCCAGCCGGCCTGCCATCCGAGCTGCTTCGACGCAGACCCGACATCCGGCGAGCCGAACGCGAAGTCGCCGCGACCACGGCTCAGGTCGGTGTGGCGACTGCGGAGCTCTACCCCAAGTTCTCGCTCGCGGGCCTGGCGGGTCTCGAGTCGGTCAGTGCGAGCGACTTATTCAGAGGCGGCAGCCGGTACTTCACCGCCGGCCCCACGATCAGCTGGCGGATCTTCGAAGGCGGCCGCATCCAGGCCAACATCGCCGCCGCCGACGCGCGAGAGGAGCAGTCACTACATCAGTACGTGAGAGCCGTGCTGACCGGCTTGCGTGACGTCGAGGACGCACTGGTCGCATATGGGAAGGAGCGCAGCAGGCGCGACGCGCTGATGGAAGCCGTCGAGGCAAATCGGCGCTCCGTGGTGCTGGCGCGCGATCGGTACGTAAACGGCGTCGGAACGTACCTCGCCGTCCTCGACGCTGAACGCACTCGCTACGAAGCCGAGGACACACTGGCGCAAGGCAATGAGGCGCTGGTCGTGGATCTGATCGCCATCTACAAGGCGCTCGGAGGTGGCTGGGAGATGGCAGACACTCCGGTCGCATCCCATTGATGCGCCCGCACGGCACGTCGGATCACAGAATGCAAGCATGACTCGGACTGGATTGGTTCCAGCGGGAGGCGGCGCGCGCGATGCCTATCAGGCAGGGGCGTTGCGCGGGATCGCGGAACTTCTCGTCGAGTCGTGCGGCGATTGCCCGCCGTTCGACGTCGTGACTGGAGTCTCCGCGGGCGCAATCAACGCGGCTTACCTGGCGTCGAACGCCGACCACATGGTGGAGGCAACGGCCGGCCTAGCAGAGCTCTGGAGCCGAGCTGCCACTGTGACAGCTGCGGCGAGTTGCCGGACGCCTAGGTCGGCAACAGCCAGCGCGATCGGGCTTGCCCCGTGGTGCGTGA
>DATFUE010000020.1:0-2329 GCA_035261165.1 Myxococcota bacterium | reverse complement strand
AGCGTTGCGCGGGCCTTTCGAACGTGGAGCTCGTCCTGGCCGACGTGCGGACCTTCCCGCTCGAGCGCGCGAGCTTCGACGTGATCGCGTCGATCGCGACCCTGCACCATCTGCCGCTCGCCGAGACGTTCGCGCGCGTTCGCGACGCGCTGCGGCCCGGAGGGGTCTTCCTCGCGCTCGACGTGGTCGACGAGCGGACAGTCCTCGGTGTCACGCGTTCCCTCGCCGCGTTTCCGCTGAACGTGTTGGGGCGCCTGGTCACCACCGGGCGGCTGCGCGCGCCACCGGAGGTGCGCGCCGCGTGGGAAGCGCACGGGGCCACCGACCGCTATCCGAAGGTCGCCGATGTGCGCCGCGTCGCGGCCGAGACACTGCCCGGCGCGCGCGTCCGCCAGCACCTCTTCTGGCGCTACTCAATCGTTTGGCGGAACGATGGGCTGCCTGCGTAGCACCACCGCGCGAGGGACTTCGGGGTCCCACATTGCGCCCGTCAGCGGGTCGACGATCAGCATCGAAATCGGCGGCCAGAGCGTGATCACCGGCAGCCACAGCAGGTTGAACCAGTAGTTCGCCGCGATCGATGTCTGGAACACCACCGTCTCGGGCTCGTAGCCTTCCTTGTGCACGCGCACGCTGTAGTGCGCCGGCTGAAAGTACCCATCGCCGCGCACGAGCCTGAGGGTCGCTGGAGTGACTCCGACCTCCATGGGGCTCGAGTCGCCCTCCCTGGTGAGCTCCCACTCCGCACCGTCGGGAATCGACTGCAGCGAGACGGCCTTGCTCCGGTGCTCGAACATCGTGGCGCAGCCGGTAGCGAGAACCAGGGCGCCGATCGCGCCCACGACGCGAGTCACTCCGCGATTCCGGCTGCGCTCCTCGCCTTCGCCTTCGCGCGCTCGAGGTCGTAGGTGCGGTTCATCATCACGCGCTGCGCGGGCAGCCCGCCGCCGGCTTGCAACGTGGTGACGAGGTGCCAGCCGCCGTACGCATCGGCGGTGAGATCGCGGATCAGGTTGTAGATGCGCATGCGATCCTCGACGTCGACGTCCGGCGTGGTGTGAAGATACTTGCGCAGATACTTGCCCGACTCGGGATTGCGCAGGTCCGCCTCCTTGGGAAGCGTGAGCACCAGCCCGCCGCCCAGATCGTGGATCTTCTGCACGATCTGATGATAGTTCGCGGCGAAGTAGTATTTGCCGACGTTCACGCCGAGCACGTTGGGGTGCACCATGCCCGACGGCGTGGTCTCGAAGTTCCGGCACGCCCAGTCGAGGCTCATGCGGATCAGCTGCGCGTAGCACACGAGCTCGGCGACCGCGGCCTGCACGTCGTCCTTGCCGCCCTTCCCCTGGTGCTCCGAGACGAGCAGTGCGAGACCGACGAGTAACTCGGCGCGCTCGGCCGCCTCGACCATGCCCATGGTGCGCTCCCACAGGCCGAGCGAGCGCGCGAACACGCCGGCCATGCGGAACTCACCGGCGAGAAAGACGCGCTCCCAGGGCACGAAGACGTCGTCGAAGATGACGAAGCCCTCGGGCATGCTGTGGTGCGCGCTCGCGGGGTAGTCGAACTCGGGCTGTTCGGGCGGCGCGAAGCTTCGGTTGATGATCTTTACGCCCGGCGCGTTCGTCGGGATCGAGAACGACACCGCGTAGTCCGCTTCCTCGTGGCGCATCGACTTGGTCGGCATGACCACGAGCTCGTGCACCAGCGCCGCGCCGGTGATGTGCAGCTTCGCGCCGCGCACCACGATGCCCTTGTCGCTGCGCTCGACGATGCGCAGATACAGGTCGGGGTCGTCCTGCTGGTGCGCGCGCCGGCTGCGGTCGCCCTTCGCGTCGGTGATCACCTCGGCCGCGCGCAGGTCGTTGTCGCGCGCGTAGCGCCACAGGTTCTCGATGTTCTCGGCGTAGCGCGGGTTCACGGCCGCGACCTCGTCCTTCACCGACTGCAGCGCCATGAACACGCCAGTCACTCCGCCGACGATGCTCATCTGCGTGGCGAGCTGGATGCGCTTTTGCAGATCCTGCTCGCTGCGGGGGATCTGGAAGACGCGGTGCGCGCGCGTGCCCTCCTCGGTCTCGTACGAGATCAAGTCGCGGCGCGCGGGGTCGTCGTACTCGTAGTCGCGCGCGGCGACCGCGAGCGGCACGCGGAAGCGCGCGTCCTTCGCGACGTCGTCGATCTTGTCGCCGTCCCAGAACAGGACGCGCCCGTCGCGCAGGCTCTCGACGTACTCGGCCGGGGTCTTGAGCGGCATGGAAGAACCTCCGCTCGAGATTCTACCTCGCGCGCGTTTGCGACTCTAAGAGCCGAACTCCGGCGCGTA
>DATFUE010000019.1:0-4304 GCA_035261165.1 Myxococcota bacterium | reverse complement strand
TCCAGCGTGCGCGCAGCGCACGGAGGCCTCCATCAGGTTCGTTCCGGCCTTCAGCGCGTCGCGGAGACCCGTGAGCGCCGTCTCGACGTCCCGCGGGTTGCGCCGCGCGCGCTGCGCGCGCAGGCGCTCGATCTGCTCGCGACCCGCAGCGTCGTCGACCGAGAGGATCGAAGCAGCCCCCTGCAGGAGCGGCGACGGCTCGCCCTCGCTGAACTTGTTGACGCCGACGACGATGCGCTCCCCCGACTCGATCTGCGCCACGCGCCGCGCGTTCGACTCGACCAGCTTCTGCTTCATGTAGCCCGACTCGACGGCGGCGATCGCGCCGCCCTGCTCCTCGATGCGGGCGATCTCCGCCCACGCGCCGGTCTCGATCTCCGCGGTCTTGCGCTCGATCACGACCGAGCCCTCGAAGATGTCGGGATACTCGAGCATGTCGGTCTCGTACGCGAGGATCTGCTGGATCCGGAGTGACCACTGCTGGTCCCAGGGCCGTGGCAGGCCGAGCGCTTCGTTCCACGCGGGCAGCTGCAGCGCGCGGCAGCGGGCGTCGCGCGAGAGCGTCACCCCGAGCGCCTCGAGCGCGATGCGCGGCACGTTGTTCTCGGGCTGCGCCTCGGTGAGTCCGAGCGAGTTCACCTGCACGCCGTAGCGGAAGCGGCGCGAGTCCTTGTCGGCGACCCCGTAGCGCTCGAGCCCGATCTTGTCCCACATGCGCGTGAACGCGCGCAGCTTGCAGATCTCTTCGATGAAGCGGATTCCCGCGTTGCAGAAGAACGAGATACGGCCGAACACCGCGCCCAGCTCCGCGCGCGGCACGCGCACGACGTCGAGCACCGCCATCGCGTTCGCGAGCGCGAACGCGACCTCTTGCACCGGCGTCGCGCCGACTTCCTGGAGGTGGTAGCTGCACACGTTGATCGGGTTCCACTTCGGCACGGAGCTCACGGTCCACTCGATGATCTGGCGCGTCAGGTCTAGCGAGGGCCCGGGCGGGAAGATGTACGTCCCGCGCGAGAGATACTCCTTCACGATGTCGTTCTGCGTCGTGCCCTGGAGCTCCGCGCGCGGCACCTCGCGCCGCTCCGCCACCGCGACGTACAGCGCGAGCAGCCACGCGGCCGTCGCGTTGATCGTCATCGAGGTGTTCATGCGCTCGAGCGGGATCTCGTGCAGCAGCTCGTCCATGTCCTCGATCGAGCCGACGGGCACGCCGACCTTGCCGACCTCGCCCGCGGCCAGCGGGTGGTCCGCGTCGTAGCCGGTTTGCGTCGGCAGATCGAACGCGATCGAGAGACCCGTCTGGCCCTTGGCGAGATTCGAGCGGTAGAGCTCGTTCGACGCGCGCGCGGTCGAGTGACCCGAGTAGGTCCGGAAGATCCAGGGCCGGTCGGCCATGCGCGCGGACCCCTACCCGAGCTGTGACTTCGCGTAGCGCACGATCTCGCTGACCGCGCGCTCGCCGTCGTCGATGCCCGGGAACAACATGAAGTCGTGCGGCATGCCCTTGAAGTTCGAGAGCTCCACCTGGCGGCCCGCCGCCTCGAGTTTCTCGGCGAACCGGAGCCCGTCGTCGCGCAGGGGATCGATCCCGCCCGCGACCACGAGCGTCGGCGGGAACTTTCGCAGGTCGCCGCGCAGCGGGCTCGCGAACGGATCCGCCCAGTTCGCCGGGCGCACGTACGAGTCACGGAAGTACGTCATGATCTCGGTGTCGAGCACGCCATCATCCGGTCCGAAGGTGCGCATCGAGTCGGTGTCCAGCGCCATGTCGAGCCACGGGCACAAGAGCAGCAGCGCGCGGGGCAGCGGCTCGCCCGCCGCGATCAGGCGCAAGGCGACCCCGGCCGTCGCGTTGCCGCCGGCCGAGTCACCGCCCGCGAGAATTCGCGAGGCGTCGCCGCCGATCTCCTGCGCGTTCGCGCGCACCCAGCGATACGCCGCGAGACAGTCGTCGAGCGGCGCCGGGTAGCGCGCCTCCGGCGAGAGCCGGTAATCGACCGAGACCACGACCGCGCCGATGCCGACGCAGAGCTGCTTCGTCAGCTTCTCGTGAGTCTCGGGGCTCATCGCCACGTAGCCGCCGCCGTGGAAGTACACGAGCACCGGATAGGGACCGCGCTTCGGGTCGCCGGGCCAGAACAAGCGCAGGCGGATCTTGCCCCCCGGGCCGGGGATCTCGAGGGTGCGCTCGGCGGCGACCGCGGGCGCGCCGGCGGCGAGCAGCGCGGCCAGCGCCCCGAGGCCCTCGCGGAGCGCCTTGGGCTCCAACACGCGGGTCGCGCGCGCGGCGCCCATCATGTCGAACAGCACCTTCACCTGGGGATTCAGCGGGGCGCGCGGATCGGCGGGCATGGCGACCTCCTCGGCTCTGTCCGCCGCGTAAAGTACCACTGCGACCGCGGACAGTGGACCCGCCCCGCGCTGCGCGGGCGCTCAGCGGACGAAGGGCGTGATCTTCTCTTGCAGCTGCGAGTTCGAGAAGGGCTTGCGCAAGTAGTCGTTGGCGCCCGCGGCGAGCGCTTGCTGCACGCGCTCGAGCCCGCCCTCGGTCGTGATCATCACGATCGGCAGATCGGCGCCGCCCAGCGCCTCGTCGCGCACGCAGCGCACCAAGGCGAGACCGTCCATTCCGGGCATGTTGATGTCGGAGAGCAACAGGTCGAAGCTCTCCTTGCGCAGCGCTTCGAGCGCGCTCGTTCCGTCGCCGGCCTCGCTGCACTCGAGCTCCGCAAAGCCCGCGTCGCGCAGACCCTTGATGATGATCTTGCGCATCGTCGCGGAGTCGTCGACCACCAACACGCGTGCCATTCGCGACTCCTATTCGGTCCGGCAACGCGTCCGCTTTACGCGCGAATTCAGTCCCGATCGCCCCGAGACGAGAAGACTCCGATGGAAGCGCGCAAGATCGCCGAGATCATTCGAAACGCGACCCACAGTGTGTTCTCGACCATGCTCGGCACCGAGCTGACGGCACTGAGCCCGTTCGAGGATCCGATGCCCTTCCAGCAGAGCGAGGTCACGGGCTTCATCGGGATGGCGGGCGAATTCGCCGGCTACGTATCGGTTCACTTGACCCGCGCGCAGGCCACCGACTTCACCGCGCGGCTGGTCGGCGTCGACGTCGACGAGATCACCTCCGAGGACGAGATTCGCGACGCGGTCGGCGAGATCACGAACATGCTGGCGGGCAACGTGAAGACGGCGCTCGCGGCGATGGGCGTGGTCGAGATCGCGCTGCCGACGGTGGTGATGACTCCGAAGGCCGAGCTGCGCGTGAGCGGCGCGCACGGCGTGGCCGTGCCCTTCGAGGACTACACCGGCGTGTTTCACGTCGAGGTGGTTCTGTCCGACGGCGGCGTGCCCGCACCCCTGATCGAGGGCTAGGCTAGACTCGGCGGGCGATGCGCTCGCCGATCTCCCGGTCGCTCGCGCTGCTCCTCGTGTTGGGCGCGTGTCTGTGCGCCTGCAAACCGGCGGACGACCCGGAGAGCGTGCGCGCGCGTGCGGCGCACGAGCTCGCGCGCGACCTGATGAGCCCCTTCTGTCCCGGCCGCACGCTGGCGGAGTGCTCGAGCCCGGACGCGGGCGCGGTGCGCGAGGAGATTCGCGAGCGGCTGCGCGTCGGCGAAGAGCCGGCTTCGATCCGCGCCCGCATCGAGGCGCGCTTCGGCGACCACGTGATCGGCGTACCGCGCGAGCGCTTCGGCTGGGCCCTCCCCATCCTGGTGCTCGTCGCCGGCGCGGGCGCGCTGGTCTTCGCGCTGCACCGCCTGCTGCGGCGCCCGCGCGCAGCCGAGACTCCGATCCCGGCGGACGTCGAGAGACAGTTGGCGCGCGAGCTCGAGGACGTCGAGCCCGACTGAGGTCGATTTCCGTCGCGCGCTGTGTCTCCGCTCACTCGCGCGCTGTGTGCGCGCTCACTCGCGCGCTGTGTCTGCGCTCACTCGCGACGAGCCAGCCGCGAGGTGAGGCGCGTCATGCTCCAGTTCCGTGCGACGCCGATTCGTGTCTGCGATGGACAAGCACGCTCGATCGGGGTTGTGGGCTTCGCGCTGGGTCTCCGCTGGGTTGGCGCTCGCGCTCGGGCTCGCCGCGCTTCTTCCGGCGGGGGCCGCTCGCGGGCAGCTCCGCAGCTTCGACCTCGCGTTCCGTCCGCCGATGGACACACGCGTGGTGGGCTTCCACGTGTACATCGCCGCAGCGTCGCTGGGCTACGTGGACTATCGCGACGACGTCAACTTCATTCCGCCGACGGACGCGAGCGGCGTGGCGCGCTACGCGCTCGCGGGCCTCGAGCAATT
>DATFUE010000018.1:0-2435 GCA_035261165.1 Myxococcota bacterium | reverse complement strand
CGCGCGCTGGCCCGCCCTCGAGAAGCGCCTGTCCGAGGGAACCGCGATCGCCATCGACGGCGAAGTGATTCCGCACGGCGAAGCGCTGCACGAGCCGCTCCGCCCCGAGACCGAGATCCACTTCCTGCCCCAGATCGGGGGAGGCTGAGTTCTTAGCGGGGTACGCGCGTGGGCGGCCACGCGCTCCCGCCTACGCTCGGCTGCGCCTCGCTGCGCGCCTTCGGCTTGCGAGGACTTGGCGCGAGCTATAGAGAACTCAGGAACACCTTGAGCCGGCGCTGATCCTCGAAGCGCAGCGCGCGATAGCGCAGAGTCACGCCGATCGCCTCGCCCCGGTGGCGCGCGATCGCGTCGTCGAAGTTCAGCGATGTCAGGTCGTGCATCAGCCGGCCGCGCACGTGCACGCCCCAGAGCGGCGCCGTGCGCAGCGTGTTGGCCGTCGCGGGACCGCCGTTCTGCACGATGCCATCGCCGGTGCCGATGTCGTGCAGCAGGAAGTCACTGAACGGGTGGATGAGCTTGTTGCCCACCGCGTCCGAGACGACCAGAGTTCCGCCGTTCAGCACCGAGCCCGGAGGCGCGGTGACGAACGTCCGCGCGTGACAGATGTTGCAGCCGACCTGGTCGAACAGCGCGGAGCCGGCGACGGCGTCGGCGCTCGCGGCGACCGACGCGTAGCGCGGCGGCGCCTTCGTCGCGCGCATGAAGCGCGCGAAGTGATCGACGTCGCCCAGGCCGTTCGCGTCGATCTCGTCCTCCGGATCCTCGATGGCGTCGCACAGCGTCGCCGTCTCGGTCGGGAGGAGCAGGCTCGTGATGCCCATCTCGTTGAGATAGGCGTCCGCCGAGAACGAGAGCAAGCTCGCGTGCTGGTTCTTCCAGCCGAAGCGCGCCACGCGCCTCGTGCCGCCGGCCTCGAGCACCGGCACCGTGATGACCCTTCCGCAGATCGCACCGCGAGTCCACCGGCACTGGCGCTCGGCGACGGCGCGCAGCGCGCTCGACGGAATGGCTTCGACGAAGCCGTCACCGAGCGTGTTGAGTGACGCGCGCAGCGCGCGGACGTTCTCCCTCGCGGGAACGCGCTGCTGTCCCGCCAGGCCCGGGAACTCGGCGCTCGGGCAGATCGAGCGGTCGTTCACGAGCGAGCGCGCGTGGACGACCTCGCCTCCGTCGCCCCTGGGAAGATCCGGGTCGACGAACGCCCCGAAGGCGTCGCGGTGACCCACGCGCAGCTCCGTGACCTGACTCGCGGCTCCCGAGATCGGGGCCTGGTGACACTCGCGGCAGGCCTGCGCGTTGTACAGCGGGCCGAGGCCCTCGTCGAGACTCTCGACGCCGTCGAACGCGGCTCTGTCTTCGCCAAAGGTCGCATCGTCAGTGAGTCCATTGGTGACTCCGTCGAAGCCGGCCGGCGCCTCCGTCGGCGCGGCTCCCGTGATCGCGATGACGTCCGCGACCTCTCCCCCCCTCGCTACGGTCGTCGCATCCGCGGCAACGGCAGCATCAGACATCCACAGCCACAACAACCCCATACCCATCGCAACAACTACAGCTTTCATACCCCGAGCATCGACGGATCCACCATGGCGCACGGTGATACTGCCCACGCGATTCTACAAACGCGCAAGCCGTGAGGGTCGTCACTGACTCTTTTCTGTGTAGCTAGTGAGCTACGAGGCGCGGGCTCCGAGGTCGATCGCGACGCCGGGGATGGGCAAGCTGCGCGCAGGAGCCGGAGCAGCGACGGCGACGCGCGCCGCGTCGATGCCCTTGTCGGTGACGAGGGTGTCACGGAGCGCGCTGGCGCGTTTCGCGGCCAGCGCTTCGAGCGCGCCGTCGGCGAGCGCTTGCTTCGCGAGCTGTGACTCGAGCCACAATTTCTGCTGGGCGTCGAGCTCCGGGGGCGGCTCGCCCTTCGCGCGCGCCTCGAGATACTTGCGGACCGCGCTGCGCACGCCGATCTCGCCGATGCTTCCGAGCGCGCGAATTCCGGACGTGCGCTCGAGCTCCGCGAACAGCGCGCGCTCGCGCAGCGCGAGCGCATCCCCCTCCGACGTGCCGCCGTGCAGCGCGAGCGAGATCCCCGGCGCGGACGCGAGCAGCACCGCGAGCTGCTCGACGCGCGCCTTGCCCGCCTCGCTCGGCTCGTCGCTGCCGGGCAGAAACTCGACGGGCTCGGGCTTCAGGCTCTCCACCTTGCCGTCGCGCGTGTTGATGCCGAGCAGCTTCAGCGGGGACGCCAGCGCGCCCAGCAGCGCCTTTCGGAGCGCCTGTCCCGCGAGGCTCGTGAGCCCGAAGCGCGTGCCCGCGGCGTCGCCGGCCACGGGCACCTTCAGGCTGATCACGCCCTTTTGATCCTTCAGCAGCCCGAGCGCCATCGACAGCGGGATGCCGAAGCTCTCTTCGAAGAGCGCCTCGCCTTCGACGCCGCC
>DATFUE010000017.1:0-9863 GCA_035261165.1 Myxococcota bacterium | reverse complement strand
CCCCCCGCCGGCGGCGCGGCGCGCTCGGCGGCGCTGATGAAGTCGACTTCCTCCCAGGCGTCCTGCCCGACGTCGCCGATGTAGAGGTCGCCGCTCTGTCGATCGAACGAGAAACGCCAGGGATTTCGCAGCCCCCTCGCCCACCACTCCGGCGCGCCGCCCCCGCCCGCGTACGGGTTGCCGGCCGGAATGCGGTAGTTGCGCCGCGAGTCAGCCGGAAAGGCGTCGCCCAACGGATCGATGCGCAGGAGCTTCCCGAGCACCGCGTTCACGTTCTGCCCGTTGCCGAACGGGTCACCGCCGGACCCGCCGTCGCCGGCGGAGATCCAGAGATAGCCGTCCGGACCGAACGCCAGCATGCCGCCGTTGTGATTGTCGAACGGCTGCACGTACTCCATGACCGGCGTCGCGCTGTTCTCGTCCGCGTCGTTCGGTGTCGCGGCCGGCACCGTATAACGCACGATCCTCGTGCAAAGACCACTGCCCGCGGCGCACCCCGATCCGCTGGCCGTGTAGTTCACGTAGAAGAAGTGATTCGTCGCAAAGCCCGGATCGAAGGCGAGCCCGAGGAGGCCCATCTCGTTCGTCGTGTCGTCGACGATCCCCGCGATGTCGAGAAACAGAGCTCGCGTCGTGACGTCGGGCCGATTCTCGAACACCCAGACGAACCCGGCTTGCTCGACGACGAACACGCGGTTCGTCCCATCCGGCGCGAAGGTCAGGAAGACCGGCCGCGTGAACGCCGGCAAGCCCGGGAACGCATCGACCGGCGACATCGCCTGGGTCACCGGCGGGTTGTCGAGCGGGAAGTTGTGACCCGCGAACGGCACGCGCGCGGGCAAGTTGCACGATTGCGCATCGGCGCGCGCGGCCAAGCCCAGCGCGAGCGCAACCGCCGCCAACACTCGCATCGTCCGTCCCTTCCCTGGTGCGGCGATTCGCAAAGCCAGGAAAGCAAACCGGCAACGCGAACGGGGTGAGCACGCTCACCGAGAGAAGCTACTGATCACTGGAGCGGGAAACGGGATTCGAACCCGCGACCCTCAGCTTGGGAAGCTGATGCTCTACCAACTGAGCTATTCCCGCGCGACCGCGAGCATAGCCGTCTGGGCGGAGGCGCGCGACCGGCGAGAGAGCCGGCTCGCGCTGTCTTCCTCTACTTGTCGCCGATCTGGATCTCGTCGAACAGCGCGTCGAGATCGTCGTCGTCGCTGTCCTTCGCGGCGGGCTTCAGGGCGGCGGGACCGGTCGAGTCGATGTCCTCGTCGACGAGGCCGCGCAGGTCGAAGCTGTCGTCGCGGCTGCTCGACGGCGCGGGGCTCGGCTTCGCGGGCGCGCCCCTGGCGGGCATCGCCTTCGCAGGCATCGCGCGGGCGGGCGTCGCGCGCGCGGGCGAGGTTGGACGAGCCATCGGGCTCGGCCTCGCGGTCGGCGAGGTGTGGCGCACCGGGGCGAGGTCGGCCTCGGGCTCCGGCTCGGACGCAGGGCCGAAGCCGGCGAGCGCGGCCTCCTCCTCGCTGTCGTCGTCGTCGTCGTTCACGAGCGCGCCGAGGCTGAAGCCCCCTTCCTCGTCCTCATCCTCATCCTCATCCTCATCGGACTCCATGCCGAGCTCCAGCTCGGCCGCTTCCTCCGGGTCGGGCTCCGGGTCGGCGATCTCATGGGCGATCGGCTTCGCGGGTACGCGCGCGCGCACCGGGGTCGGAGGGTGCGTGTCCTCGGGGACGACTTCGTCGAGATCCAGATCGAGCTCGTCGAGCTGCGCCGCCTCGATCTCGGGCTCGACACCATGTGGTGTCGGCTTCGCCGCGGGTGTGTCTCCGGGCATGGGCGCGAGCGGCTCGAGCCAGTCGGGCGTGGTGAGCTCTTCCGCGACCGCCGCGAGCTCGGGCTCGGCGTCCATGTCGAATTCGGTGTCCATCTCGGGCTCGGGCTCCGGCAGGTGCGCTCGCGGCGCGGGGCCGGGCTTCGAGCGCGGCATCGTCTCGGGGCCGCGCTCGGAGCGGGTCGCGCGGGCGGCCGGCCCGACCTCGGGCGCCCCGAGCAAGTCGCTCAGCAGGTCCGGCGCGGGCGGCGCGACGGGTGGAATATTGGGCACCGAGTCGGATGGGACCCGGAACAGGCCGAGCGCCTCGGCCGCCGTCTGCACGACGGTGCTGTCGGCCGGCTTCGTCTCGGTGAGATAGGCCTCGAACAGTGAGTTGTCAGCGAGTGTGTTGAGCACGCGGGGCACGCCGCCCGACCAGCGGAACAGCGCCTCGAGCGCGTCCGGGCTGAACACAGCCTGAGTCGCGCCGGCGAGGCGCAGGCGGTGCGACACGTAGGCTTGTGACTCGAGCCAGTCCATCGGCGTCATCTCGACGCGCACCTCGACGCGCTGCGCGAGCGCAGGATCGAGCTTCAGGATCTCGCCGAGGTCGGGCAGGCCGAAGAGCACCATCGAGAGCAGCTTCTTGCCGGCGTGGGTCAGGTTCAGGAGGCCGCGGAACTCCTCCATCGCGTCGCGGTTGCGGAACAGCTGCGCCTCATCGACGAGCAACACTGGGGTGCGTCGCGACGTCGTGATCGCGACGAGCTGCGCGTGGATCTGATCGACCAGCCGCGGCACTTCCTCGGACGGCATCGGCACGCCGAAGGCGCGCGCCACGTTCGGCAGGAACCAGCCCGTCGAGCACGCTTCGTGGGGAATCGACAGATAGTGAACCGCGTAGTCCTTCTCGCCGAGCGTGCGCAGCAGCACCTGCGCCAGCGTGGTCTTTCCCAGGCCGGGACCGCCCACCAGGATCGACAGCGCCTTCTTCTGGTGGACCCCGCGCAGCAGGCGCAAGCGCGCGCGCTTCTGCGGCGCGCTCTCGTAGTAGAAGCGCGCATCGGCGTCGTTCTGGAACGGATCCGCCGGAAGTTGGAAGAACTCGAGATGCTCCATCGCTGCTCCCGCACGCGGCACGCCGCGCGCTTAACTGAACCTCGAGATACGCTCCGCCACGTCGCGGAAATCGGGATCGGCCGCCGAGACCTTTTGAAAGGCCTCGAGCGCCTCGGCCTCGCGCCCGGCCGCGAGCAGCGCCTCCGCCAGGTCGTAGCGCAGGGACACGCTCGACTCGTCCGAGTCGCCCGCGCGCGAGAGCGCGTCCTCGAGGTGCGCGCCAGCCGCCTCGGCGTCGCCGAGCGCGAGCTTGCACGTGGCCATGAGCGACAGCGCCTCGATCTCGCGCGAGCCGGCGCGCAGCACGGTCTCGAGCTCGCGCACGGCGTCCTCGTTGAGACCCATCTCCTTGTAGGCGATGGCAAGGTCGTAGTGCGTGTCGGCGTCGCCCTCCGCGACCTGCTGCTGGATGCCCTTCTTGAACGCGGAGAAGACGTCGACGAAGCCCTTGCCGACCGCGCCGACACCGACCAGTGTTCCGATCGTGCCCTGCGAGGTGTCGTCGTCCTCGTCGAGCTCGGCGGCGAGGTCGAACTCGTCCTCTTCGCCGTGCGCTCCCGCGGCCTCTTCCTCTTCGGAATCGTTGAACTCGGCGGTCAGCTCGGAGGGATCGAACTCGGCGGGCTCTTCGCTCTCTTCGCCCAGTTCGGGCGCGGCGAGATCCTCGATCGGCTCCGGTTCGAGGTCGAGCGGCGGCATCGTGTCTTCCGCGACGACCGCGCGCTCCGCCTTCTTGGCGAGCTTGGGCGCCGGCTTCGCCAGCACCGGCTTCGGCCTCGCCAGCACGGGCGTCGGCCTCGCCTGCACCGGCGTCGGCCTCGCCTGAGGCCTGTCCTTCTTGGCGGGCGCGACGATCTCGTCCGGCATCTCCGGAAGCGAGAGCGCGTCGTCCGGCTCGCGCACCATCGTGTCGCCGAAGGGGTTGGAGAGCTTCGCGGGCTTCGCGACGCGCTTGCGGGGCGCGTCGCCTGCCGTCGTCAGGGTCGCGCGTCGCGCCTCGATCTCGCCCATGCGCAGCTGCGCCTTGGGGTGCCCGGGCACGGCGCTCAGCACCGTCTGATACAGGCGCTCGGCCTCGTCGATCAGTCCTTGCTCGAGATAGAAGTCGGCCTCGGAGAGACTCTCCTCGATGCGCGAGGAGCTGGCGGCGAAGCTGCTGACCTCGGGCTGATCGGACGCGAGCGGCTCGGAAAACTCGAGTGAGTCGTCGACGCCGGATTCGGGCTCCGGGTCGGGCTCGGCGGCGGGCTCGTCCTCTTCGACTTCGACCTCGATGTCGAAAGACTCCTCCTCCGCTGCGGGAGGCTCGAGCTTCGCAGGCGGCGCTTTCGCGGCGACCTTCGGCGCGAACTTCGGGGCGGCCTTGCCCAGCGCCAGGTCGGGCGGCGGTCCCTCGTGCAGGCCCGAAGGCGGCTCGACAGACGCGAACTTCCCGTCCTTGTCCTCCTCGTCCTCGAGCATGATCTCGATGTCGGGCAGGCTGTCGGACTCGTCCCTGGGCGCGAGCGGCGCGATCCCGGGCTTGCCGCGCTTGGCGGGCTTCTCTTCGACGAGCGAGCTGCGCTCGATCTCGATCTCGCCCTCGTCGACCTCGCTGGGCTGCGTGTCACTCATGCGCTCGACGTCGGCGAGCACCTTGCGCGCGTCGCGTGAGTCGGGATCGGCTTCGAGCACGAGCTTCGCGAGGCGGCTCGCCTCGCCGGGATCGCCGAACTCGAGCGCGACTCGCGCCTCGGCGATCAGGTCCGCGGCGGAAGTCACAGGCTTGGCGGCGGCGGGCCGGTCGCGGTACGCCGGCTTGGCAACGAGCGGCGTGCTGCGATGCTGCGCGCCGGGGGCGGTCTTCTCGACGATCCCGGTGTGCCTCGTGACCGGCTTCGCCGGCTCGTCGAGCTCGAGCACGTCTTCGTCGCCGTCGGGCGCCTCGAAGCTGGGCGCCGGGCGGGGCGCGCTGGTCGGCTCGGTGAGCAGGAGGCTCGGCGTGGTGGTCTCCTCGCTGCCGCCGAGCGCCGCGGGCCCGCCGTGGCGCTGCAGGATCTCGCGCGACTTCTCGACGTCGCCGCGCGTCTTGTGCAGCTCCGCGATCTCGCGCCAGATCTTGCGCGCCGAGCCGACGTCGCCGGCGGCCTCGAGCGCGCTCACGAGTGACTCGCGGAGTGGGATGTCGTCGGGATACTTCGGCAGCGCGGCGCGCAGCAGCCTCACCGCCTCGGCCGGCTCGCCGGCCTGGATCCTCCCCCAGGCGAGCGCGTCGAGCGCCTCGCGGCTGTCCGGAAACGCGCGCCGCATCTGCTCGGCCACGCGCAGCACCAGGTCGGCGCCCGTCTGGCGCCTGACTTCCTCGAGCAGCCCCGCATACTCCCGCCGCGCGTCGTCCAGCATCTTCTCGCGCACGAACAGGTCGGCGAGATTCAGGCGGTTGGCGATGTTGCTCGGGTCGAGCGAGGCGACCTTGCGCAAGAGGTCGAACGCCTCGCGCTTCAGCTCGCGCTTCTGGCAGATCTTGAAGGCTTCCTGGAACTCGCGCAGCGCGTCCGAGGTCAGGCCCATGCGCAGGAAGCACTCGCCCAGATGCGTGCGCGCCTCGAGTGACTCCTCCTCGGTGCGCAGGATCTGCTTGTAGATCGCGACGGCCTTGGCGTCGAAGCCGCCGCGCGAGAACATCTCGGCGACCTCGGTGTACGTCTGCAGGGCCCTCTGCTTGTCGCCCTTCTTGAGGAGCAGGTCGCCGATCTTCAGGCGGATGTTCGAGTCGCGAGGGTCCGCCTTGAGCAGCTTTTCGTACTCGGCGAGCGCCTTGTCGTACGAGCCCTTCTGCGCATACTTCTGCGCGGACTCGAGCGTCTTGCGCTTCTTTGGGGTGAAGGCCAGGGGTGGGTCCTCGCTCGCTGCGAAGACCTCGAAAGTCCCGGGGGGTCCTCGCTACGTCTGCGTATCGGCGAGTTCCGACCTTCTTCTGAACGCGAGAGCTGGCGCGAGGAGACGTGAATGGCGGCGCGCGGCATGCCGCTCTTCCGCAATCTCGTGCTCACGAGTGGACAACTCCGCCAGCTCGAGCCCGGCCGCGACGGCCGACGAGAAGCTGGCCACGAGCGCCGCGCGGAGCGCGGCGGGCGCCAGCTCGGGCGGCTTCAGACGGGCGAGTGAGTCGCCAGTGAGCGCACGGTAGAGCGCCGCGTCGTCCGCGATCCGGATCGAGCCGTGCTGGAGGAACGCTCGGCGCGTGCGCCGCTGCGCACTGCCGACGAGCTTCTCGCCGTCGAGCTCGATCTCGTAGCCCGTGGCGCCGGCGAAACACAGCTCGAGGCGGTCCGCGCCCGCTCGCGCCGGGCTGGCCGACGCGGCCAGCCCGGCGCGAGCGAGACCGGCCACGAGGCGGGCGCGGATCCACTCGTAGCTCCCGCGCAGGTCACTCGGGAGATCGGCCGAGTCCGTGGCTGCGACGACCGCATAGGTCAGATCGCCGGCGTGGAGCACGGCGCCGCCGCCGGTCACCCGGCGCACGACCTGGACGCCGAGCGCGTCGCAGCGCGCGAGCCACTCCGGCTCCGCCTGGCGGAAGCCGAGCGATACCGCCGGCTCGCGCCACTGGTACAATCGCAGCGACGGCGCCGAGCCCGGGGCACAGAGCAAGAGTGACTCGTCGACGCTCATGTTCCAGGCCGCGTCGGCCGGGCCGTCGAGCAGCAGGCGCCAGGCGCGCGCGCGCATCTACTTCAAGCGGTCGAGGAGCGCTTCGAGCGCGAGCTCGTAGCCCTTCGCGCCCAGTCCCGAGATCTGGCCCAGGGCGATGCCCGAGACGTACGAGCGGTGGCGGAACTCCTCGCGCGCGTAGATGTTCGACAGGTGGACCTCGACGACCGGCAGGCCGGTCGCCGCGAGCGCGTCGCGCAGCGCGACACTGGAATGTGTCAGCCCTCCGGGGTTCACGATGATCGCCTGGTGCGTGCGCCGCGAGGCCTGGATGCGGTCGATCAGCGCGCCCTCGTGATTCGATTGGAACGAGTCGACCGAGGCGCCCCGTGCGCTGGCTTGCTCGCGCAGCGCTGCATCGATCTCGGCGAGCGTCGTGCGCCCGTAGATCTCGGGCTCGCGTTCGCCCAGCAGGTTGAGATTGGGGCCGTGCAGGACCAGGATCTTCATGGGCTGCGGACTATTACAGCGCTTCCCTGATCTCCTGCAACAGGTTGCGCGCGAGCCAGCGCGCCTTTCCGACGAGCCCGGTGTGGTCGAGCGCGAGGATCAGGAAGCTGTCCTCGTCGAGCCGGCGGAAGAGAATCTGGTTCGCTCCGAGCACGAGCAAGAGCTCGTCGAGCTCGCCGTCGCGCGCGCCGTAGAGCATCTGCGCGACCTTCGCGCTTTGCGCGAAGATTCGCCCGAACTCCACTGCAATCGCTCCGAGATCGACCTCGGCGCCTTCGCGCGCGTACTCGTCGATCGCGACGCCGTCGGCGGCCATCACGGCTGCGGCGAGCGCGCCCGGCGTGCGGTCCACCAGAGTGGTGAGGATCTCGCGGAACGTCATGCGAACGCGCCTCCCTGCTTGCGACGCGCCAGGTTCTCGAGCCAGCGCTCGAGCTCCCCGATGCTGCGCGTGTGACTCTTCAAAGCCGCCGGCCTGGCCCGCAGCGACTCGCGCACCGCGAGGGCGCGCGCGTCTCCCGGGTTCCGGCGCAACAGGTTGTCCGCGACGGCGAGGGCCCTCTCGGCGTGGCCCTGGTCGGCCAGCAGCCTCGCGAACGTCGGTGTCTCGAGCGGCGCCGGCAGATCGGCGTTGTCGCGCGCTTCGAGCGCCTCGATCGCGCGCGCGCGCAGGCCCGCGAGGCGCGCGGCGAGATCCACCGCGTCGCCCGCTTCGAGCTCCTCGAGACAGGCGTCGACCAGCCCCAGCAGCGCGTCGTGCTCGGGAGTCTCTCGCGCGCAGCGCTCGAGCGCCGCGACCGCTTCCGCGCGCTCGCCGAGCGCCCAGTGCATGCGCGCCAGCTCGAGCCGCAGGTTCACCGCATCCCTAGCAGTCACGTCGCCCCCACGAGTTCGTCTGTCTTATCGACCGCGAGCGCGCGCAAGTAAGCCGCATCTCGCTCATGCCGCACTCTGCTTTCCCAGCGCGGCGTGCACCGCGGCCGCCGCCTCCTCGACCGCCATCCCGTCGGTCACGACGCGGATCTCGGCGGCGGAGTATGCGCCGAGGCGTTCCTCGCGCAGCGCGGTGAGGCGCGCCACGCGCGCCTCCCGGTCCAATCCCGCGAGCAGCGGCCGCTTCTGCGACTCGCCCATGCGCGCCACCAGCGTCTCGGGCGGCGCGTCCAGCCAGACCAGCGTGCCCTTCTCGCGCAGCACGCGCCGGTTCTCCGCCGAGACCACCGTGCCGCCCCCCAGCGCGACGACACAGCGCCGTGCGGGCAGCGCGGCGAGCGCTTCGCTCTCCAGGCGGCGAAACTCGGGCTCACCCGCGCGCGCGAAGATCTCGGAGATCTTCATCCCGGCCGCCCGCTCGACGCGTTCATCCGTGTCGAGGAAGTCCCAGCCGAGCCGAGACGCGAGCGCGCGACCGACGCGGCTCTTGCCCGAGCCCATCAGCCCGCACAAGAGCACGCATCGATCGCGCTCGCTGCTCCCCATGGACGGGGAGCATACCGCGTCACTCCACGTCTGCCTGCGGGTTCGACACGATCCGCGGAGTCACGAAGACCAGCAGCTCGCGGCGCTCGTCCTTCACGAGCGAGCTCTTGAAGGCCGCGCCCAGGAGCGGGACGTCCGCGAGGAACGGGACCTTGGTGCCCTGCTGGCCGCTGTCCATCACGTAGATGCCGCCCAGGACCATGGTCTCGCCGTCGCGCAGGATCGCCTCGGTGTTGGTCTCGTTCTTGTTGATACCGACGACGCTGCCATCGGACGCATCCAGCGCCGGCGAGTTCTTCGACACCGCCAGCTTCATGATGATGGAGCGGTTCGCGGTGATGTGAGGCGTCACCTTGAGCTGCAACACCGCGTCGACGAAGGTCGTGGTCAGCTTGTCCGAGGTCGCCTCGGTGAACTTGATCGCGACACCTTGCTTGATCGTCGCGGGCTTGTTGTCGAGCGTGATCACGCGCGGCGACGAGATGACCTTGCCCTGATTGTTCTCCTCGCTGGCCTGCAGCTGGAGGTCGAGCTGCAGCCGGTCGTCGAGACCCAGGATGCCCAGGTTGAGCAGGCCCGTCGCGGCCGAGATCGAGTTCAGCGCCAGGAAGTTGTTCTGCTGATCGCTGCCGCCGACCAGGCTCGGCACTGTGCTCCCGGTCGAATCGGTCGGAGGCGCCCAGCCGACGCCCCAGATCGCGCCCAGGCCGCGCGAGAACTTCAGCGACGCTTCCACGATCTTGGCTTCGATCATCACCTGCGGCGTCTGTGTGTCGACCGCCTTCACGAGCGCGGTCGCCTCGTGAATCACCGACGGGATGTCCTTGATGATCAGGGTGTTCGTGCGCTGGTCGACGTTCACCGAGCCGCGCGTCGAGAGCAGGCGCTTCACCAGCTTGTCCAGGTCACCGGCCTTGGCGAAGTTCACCGGCTGCAGCTTGACGACCAGGTCTTCCAGCTTCTCGCGCGAGCGGCGTTCCTGCAGGCGCGCCTCGCGCTCCTGCTTGAGCACGTCGGTCGGCGCGATGCGCAGGATGTTGCCGATGCGCACGAAGCCCAGGCCCTTCGTCAGCAGGATCACGTCCAGCGCCTGATCCCAGGGCACGTCCACCAGGCGGATCGTGACCTTGCCGACGACTTCCTGGCCCGCGATCACGTTCAGGTCCGAGACCTCGGCGATCAGCCGGAGGATGTTGCCGATGTCGGCGTCCTTGAAGTCCAGCGAGATGCGCCGGCCCTGATACTGCTTGTCCTCGTCGAAGCCGCCCTCTTCGAGGATGTCGATCGACGCCGGATCTGCGGGACCGTCGAGGAA
>DATFUE010000016.1:0-13440 GCA_035261165.1 Myxococcota bacterium | reverse complement strand
GAGGGCAACCAGATCGCCGTCGAGTCACAGGACTACCGGGTCCGTTTCGAGCGCGACGGCGCGGTCGCCGGCAGCTACTTCATCTCGGACGCGAAGAGCGAGGACTGGACGAGCAAGCCAGTGAACGCGCGTCTCCGGGTCTTCGGGCTGCAGACCGGCAGCGAGTATCTGCGCGGCTACCCGGACTTCCACCTGTACAGATCGGCGTCCAGCACGCGGCTCGAGAACGCCGCGGCGTCGCTCTCGCTCGTCGCGGCGAACCGCGAGATCTACGGCACGCTGCGCGGGCTCCTCGACCGCCACGAGCGCCGCGAGCGCAGCGGGGGCGAACGCCTGTGCGTGACCTTGTCGGGGACGGCGCTCTCGATCGCCTCGGCCGAGTCACTCGAGGACGGCCGCGACGTGACGGCCCGGCTCGCGCACGAGAACGACGGCGAGCCGATCGTCTACGCGGACCAGCTCGACGTCGAGGACTGCAGCGACCTGCTCGCCGCCGTCCCTCACTGACCGCGGCGCTTGCGCCCCTCGGAGGCGGAGCGCAGCGCGGCGACGCTCGACGTGGTCGAGACACCGTACGGCACGAACAGCGTGAGACAGATCCTGAACAGCCGAGCGCCGTCGACGTCTCCGCGCAGCAGCGCGTCGCCGTGATTGATGCCGATCAGGACCGCGCCGACGACGAGCGCGGTGCGCAGCGCGCGGCGCACGACGCCGCCGTCGAGCGCGAGCTGGAGCCACTCGGACATGCGCGCATGCTATCAGCGGCGCGCGTGAATCGCTTCGAGCCGGCGCTCCATCATCGGCCGCACGCGCTGGGCGCGCGCCTCCTTGATCGACTCGAAGCCGCGGATCTCCTGCGCGAGCTCGGCGATCGCGATCGCCTCCGGGCGGTTCTCGGCGCTGAGCCCCGAGGAGAGGTCGTCGAGCACGCTCTCGTACCAGCGCGCGAGGTCGCGCTCGAGGCGACGGGCGCGCGTATGGCCGAACGGGTCGAGCGGCGTGCCGCGCAGCTGGCGCAGCGCCGCGAGCACGTGTAGCGCGGGCTCGAAGCTGGTGTCGAGCGCGAGCTTCCGGCGCAGGCCGAGCGCGCGCAGCAGCGGCGGGTGGAGGAAGTAGCGCAGCCGCGGCTCGCTCTGGCTGTGGCGCCGCAGCCAGCGCCGGTGCGGGCCGCGCAGCAGCAAGCGCGCGACCTCGTACTCGTCCTTGTAGGCGAGCACGCGGTACAGCTCGCGCGCGGCGATCTCGGTGAGCGCCGGTGACTCGCCGTCGACGTTCGCCTCCGCGTTCGCGACGCGCGCGATGCGCGCGCAGTAGCGCGCCGCGAGCCGCTTGCTCTGGTAGTCGACCAGGTCCGCCGCGAAGCCGGCGATGCGGCGCAGGAGCCGCGCCGAGTCCTTTGCCGACGCAAAGCGCCCGAGCGCCTCCTGCAGCTCGGAGAACGCGGGGCCGAGGGCGCGCTCGGCGCGCTCGAGTGAGTCCTCGTCGCCGATCCCCGGCGGCGTCATGTCCGCGACGAGCGCCGCCGCGAGCTCCGGCTCGGCGGCCGCCGCGCGCCCGAGCGCGAACGCGCGCAGGTTGGTCTCGACCGCGACGCCGTTCTCGCGAATCGCCTTTTCCAGCGCGCCCGCCGACAGCGGCACCAGGCCGCGCTGCCAGGCGAAGCCGAGCAGCACCAGATTCGCGGCGAGTGGCTGGCCGAGCGCGGCGTCGGCTAGCAGCTCCGCCGGCACCAGCGCGAGCGAGCGCGTGGCGCCGCGCAGAGGCTCCATGAGTGACTCGAGCGCGGGCTCGCGAAAGGCGGGATTGGCGACGTCCGTGCCGGTCGCGACGTAGAGCGCGTGCGCCACGGCGTGGGTGCGCGACGGATCGAGCGCGCGCAGCGCCTCGCGGTCCCCGGCGCCGAGCGGATCGAACGCCAGCAGCACGTCGGCGCGCCCGGGCTCGATGCGCGCGCCGCCCGAGATCGGCTCCGACGAGAGCACGCAGTGCGACACGACCTTCCCGCCGCGCTGCGCGAGGCCCGTCTGATCGAGGTGCGCGGCGAACAGGCCGTCGTGCTCCGCGGCGCGCACGAGCAGCGCGTCGATCGTCACCACGCCGGTGCTGCCGATGCCGACGAGCAAGAGCTCGAGGCGCCGGCCGTCCCAGTCGAGCCGCGGCGGATCGGGCAGGGGAGCGGTGAGTCGCGCCTCGAACGGCGCCGGCGCGCGCCGCGCCGTCTCGATCGAGATGAATGCCGGGCAGTCGCCGTCGAGGCAGGCGCGGTCGTCGCTGCACGAGCTCTCGTGCAGCCGCGTCTTGCGCCCCAGCGCCGTCTCGATCGGGCGCAGCGACACGCACGAGGACTTCACGCCGCAGTCGCCGCAACCCTCGCAGACGTCCTCGTTGATCGAGATGCGCTCTCGCGCGCGCGCGCGGATGCCGCGCCGCTCGAGCCGCTGCTTCTCGTTCGCGCACAGCTCGTCCCAGATCATCGCGGTGACTCCGAGCTCGTCGCGCAGCGCGCGCATCGACGCGTCCCAGTCCGCGCGCGCCACGATGCGCAGCCGCGGCTCGCGCAGCGCGAGCTCCGCGAGCTCCGGGTCCGCGCTCATCGCGTCCACGCGGCGGACGCCGTCGGAGAGCAGGTCGCGCGCGAGCCCGAGCAGCGACTTCGCGCCGACCACGCGCTGCCCGCCGGTCATCGCGACGACGCCGTTCCAGAGCAGCTTGAAGGTGATCGGTACGCCGGCAGCCACGCACGCGCGGATCGCGAGCCGGCCCGAGTGGAAGTAAGTCCCGTCGCCGAGATTCTGGAACAGGTGGCGTGTCGTGCCGTAGGGCGAGAGGCCGATCCAGTGCGCGCCCTCGCAGCCCATGGCGCCGATGAAGCGCACTTCCCGCTCCGGCATCGAGAGCGCCATCGTGTGGCAGCCGATGCCGCCGCCGGCGAGCGAGCCCTCGGGTACGCGGGTCGAGGCCGAGTGGGGGCAGCCGCTGCAGAAGGTCGGCGCGCGCGTGGGCGCGGGCCCGCTCGCGGCGCGCCCGATCGCCGCGTCGAGTGACTCGAGCTTCTGCGCAATGCCCGGCGCGCGCAGCCGTTCGGCGAGATACGGCGCGAGATCCTGCGCCAGCGTCGCGCCCGTGACCTCGAGCCCGCGCGAGAGCCACAGCTCGCCCGACGGCCCCCGCTGGCCGAACACCTCGGGGCGTGACTCGGCGCCGTAGAGCGCGGCGCAGATCTGCTCCTCGAGATAGGCGCGTCGCGTGTCGACGACCGCGATCTCGGAGAGACCCTCCGCGAATTCGCGCACGCGCCCTGCCTCGAGCGGCCAGACGAGGTCGACCTTCAGGAGCCGGATGCCGAGCCGTTGGCGCGCGCGTTCGTCGAGGCCGAGCAGCGCCAGCGCGCGCTCGAGCTCGCGGTACAGCGAGCCGGCGGCGACCAGGCCGATGCGGTCGCGCGCGTGGCGCGACGCGATCGGGTTCAGCCCATTCGCGGCCGCGAAGCGGCGCACCGCCTCCATGCGGCCGAACACGAGCTCCTGCTCGATGCGCAGCACGTTCGGCGGCAGAAGCTGTGTGTCGAAGCGCGCCGCGAAGGGCGCGCCGTCGACCTCGAACTCGGGCCTTTCGAACACACGGTCGAGCCCGTCGAGCTCGAAGATCTGACCGCCGTCCGCGACGTCGGCCACGATCCGCATGCCGGTCCACACGCCCGCGTAGCGCGAGAGCTCGATCGCGGCGAGCCCGAGGCGCAGCACGTCGGCCGAGTCCGCAGGCGCGAACAGCGGCACGAAGGCGTGCGCGAACGCGTGCTCGCTGTGACTCGGGAGCGACGAGCTCTTGCAGAACGGATCGTCGCCGACGACCGCGAGCGCGCCGCCGAGCCGCGCGCTGCCGACGAAGTTCGCGTGGCGAATCGCGTCCAGCGCGCGGTCGAGCCCCGGCGCCTTCGCGAAGAAGATGCCGATCGCGCCGTCCCAGCTCGCGTGCGGAAAGACCTCGAGCAGCTGCGTCCCCGCGACGGTGCTTGCCGCGAGCTCCTCGTTGAGCCCGGGAGCGAGCCGCACGTTCGTGCGCTCGAGCAACGGCGCGAGGTGGCGCAACAGCTGGTCGAAGCCCGCGAGCGGCGAGCCCGGGTAGCCCGAGAACAGCGCGCCGATCTTCCGCCCCGCGAGCTCGTCGCGGCGCAGCTGATCGAGGGCGAGCCGCACCAAGGCCTGGAGCCCCGTCAGGTGGACCCGACCGCGCCCACGCGTATACCTCTCGAACAGAGGCGGATCGGGCGCCATGTCTCAGTGGGCCCTGGCGCGCCGGCGGCCGCGCGCTGCCCACACTTCGTTCGCCTTCGGCTCACTGCGCGCCTGGCGCGGGGCGCTTGGCTTGCGGTCCCTGCTGGTCATCCCGGGTGCTCCGATCCGGAGATCGGACCCGGGACTCAGTGCCTTGAGGCGGAGATGGCGCGGGAGGCGCCCTGGTTACTTGCCGGCGAGCGGGGCGACGATGTTGTCGGCGAAGCTCTCGACGACGGCGGGATCGCGGCCCTGGATCACGATGTACGAGAAGCCGTAGCGCTCGCGGCGCTTCTCGAGGCCGTCGCGGATCTCCGCAGGGGAGCCGGTGAGGAACATCGGGCAGTCGGCGATCTGCTCCGGCGTCATGCCCGTGTTCGCGCCGAGCGCCGCGCGCAGGCCCTTCGCGTCGTCGGTGATCGCCACGACGAAGGTCAGCGAGTTGATCTCGATGTCGGCGAAGCGCCGGCCCGCGGCCTCGGCGCCCTCGCGCACCCAGCGCAGCTTCTCGTCGAGCTTCTCGGGCGCGAGGTCTGCGGCCGTGCGCGCAGTCACTTTGCCTTCGACCAGGCTCGGGTTGATGCCGACGATGTCGGCGTGTCGCCCGGCGAGGCGCAGCACTTTGGGTCCGCCGCCGCCGATCAGCACCTTCGGGCTCGGGAACGCCGGGTCCGCCGCGCGCGCGATGTTCGTCACCCGGTAGTGTCTCCCGGCGAACGTCGTGCGCTCGTTCTGCCACATGCTCTTGATGATCTGCAGCGCCTCGTCCAGGCGCGCGATGCGCGTGCCGGGTGAGTCGTAGGTCATGCCCGCTTCGTCGTAGTCGGTCTGCATCCAGCCCGCGCCGAGCCCGAACTCGTGGCGCCCGCCGGACAGCAGCTGAATCGTCGCCGCGCCCTTGGCGTGAATCACGGGGTGGCGATAGTCGACGTCGTACACGAGCGAGCCGACGTTCAAGCGGGTCGTGACCGCGGCCGCCGCCGCGAGCAGCGCGGTCGGATCCCACTGCGGGCCGAAGTGATCCGGCACGAACAGCGTCGAGTAGCCCATGCGCTCGATCGCACGCACGCGCTCGGCCCACGACTCGGGAGGCAAGGAGTGAATCTGCACTGCGAAACGGAAGGGATTCGTCATGGGCGGATCTTACCTCACGGCGCGCCGTTCAGGAGATTGGCGTCGAGGATCCGCACCGCGAGCGCCTCACCTGAGAGGCGGTGTGCAAGCGGGGTCCAATGCTGATGCGAGCGCTCGTAGTAGAGCAGCTCGCGCCCGACGTACGGCTCCAGCACCGACCGCGCCGGGAAAAACACCAGACCGGGACGCTGCACGTCGAAATCCGCCAGCGGAAAACCCTCGACGAGCTCCGTGGGAGCATGATTGGCGTTCGGCAGTGGGATGCTCTGAATCACGAGAGGAATTCCGCGCTCGCGACAGTCCGCGTAGATGCGTTCGAACAACGCGGCGCTGAGTGCGCGTTCCTGGGCGGCTTGCGTGTCGCCTGCGTCCGACTCACTGCCACTCGCGTGCGCGACCTGCGCGAGATTGTGCTTGACGACCTCATTCTTCACGATCCGGTTCGCGGTCTCCTTGATCATCGCGAACGCGTTCGAGTAGCCCGACAGCCAGTTCAGGATCGGATTGCGATTCAGGAAGTCACCGAGCTTCCCGCCTGGCACGTACCTCTCACTGCCCGGGACGAGCTTCCCGTCCTCGAGGCGGAACAAGTCGGAGCGCACGTCGTCGACCAGGTCGTTCTGATAGAAGGAGACGAGCACCAGATCGGGGGAGTAGGCGAACAGCTCGCGCTCGAGGTACGCCGCCTCTTCGGCCGTGCCGAAGCCCGAGACCCCTGCGTTCAAGACTTCGGCTGGGCGGCCCGCCCCGCGCAGTTGTTTCTCCAGAACGCTCGAGAACGTCTCTTCGCCCTCGACTTCATACCCGACCGTGAACGAGTCGCCGAGCGACACGATGCGTCGTACCCCCGGCGGTTTGGCGCGCGGATAGTCCCGATCGGCGCGCATTCCCTGGCCGTTGATGCGGAACCAGACGTTCACGTCCGCGGACTTGTGACGGTAGACGGCTCCCGGCTCGTTGATGCGCACGCCGAACGGCGCGCCGACAACGTGGCGCGGGAACTTCACCTGCTCGCCGAACACAACGAGCACGCCGAGCTCCGCGATGCCGGCGGCGATCGCGATGCCGATCAAGACGGCAACCAGGGCGAAGATCGAGCGGCGCACGGGCGCGCAGGATATCGGACTCGCCCGCTACGATCCCGCCCCATGATCGACACGATCCATGCCGTGCAGACCCCGGAGGGGGTCGACCTCGCGCTTCCGGTCGCCGGGCCGGCGCCTCGCGCGCTGGCGTACGCGCTCGATCTCTTGATTCAGAGCGTCGGTCTGTCCAGCGTTCAGACGGTGCTGTTCTCGGCCGGCCAGAGCGGCTTCGCGATCGGGCTGTATCTGATCGCCGGATTCCTGGTCAACTGGTTCTACCCGGTGCTGTTCGAGGTGCTCTCGCACGGCCAGACGCCGGGCAAACGCATCGTGGGGCTCCGGGTCGTGCACGAGGACGGCACGCCGGTGGCGTGGTCGGCTTCGGTGCTGCGGAACTTCCTCATGGTCGCGGACTTTCTGCCGCTCCTGTATCTCGCCGGGATCACCTCGATGTGTGTCGACGCGAGCTTCCGGAGACTCGGCGATCTGGCCGCCGGCACGCTGGTCGTGCACGCGGAGCGCCCGACCCGCAAGCTGCGCGCGAAGCGGCTCGAGCTGCAGGAGCGACCCCTGCCGCCACCGTTCGCACTCACGCTGGACGAGCAGGGCGCGGTGATCGCGTTCGCGGAGCGCGCGCCCTTCCTGTCGAGCGCGCGGGCGGCGGAGCTCGCGGCGATTCCGGCGGCGCTCACCGGCGCCGACGAGCCGCGCGCGCGACTGCTCTCGATCGCGGCCTGGCTCCTGGGGCACGCGTGAAGCTCGCGGCGTTCGAAGCACAGGGGCGCGCGCGCTGGGACCGACTCAGCGCGCTGCTCGACGCGCTCGAGCTCGGCAAGCCCGGCGCCGAGGGCGTGCCCGTCGCCGAGCTCCCAGCGCTGTACCGCCACGTCTGCAACGACCTCGCGCTCGCCCGCGACCGCCAGCTCTCGACGGCGCTCGTCGGCGAGCTGAACGAGCTCGCGCTGCGCGGTCATCAGCTTCTGTATCAAGCGCGCACGGGTCGAGGCGCGAGTCTGGCGGCGTTCCTGGTGAGTGACTTCCCGCGCGCGGTGCGCCGTGAGTGGCGGCTGGTGCTCTTGTGTCACCTGCTCTTCTACTCACTCGCGCTCGGCATCGGCGCGCTCGCGTATCGCTCTCCCGACCTGATCTACAGCTTCATCGACGAGCCCGGGGTCGAGCGCATGGAGCGGATGTACGAGCCGGACCATGGTCTGGTGACCAAGGGCCGCGGCGCCGAGGAGGACGCCGCGATGTTCGGCTTCTACGTCTGGAACAACGTCTCGATCGCGTTCCGCACCTTCGCGAGCGGGCTCGCGTTCGGGGTCGGCACGCTGGCGAGCCTCGCGTACAACGCGCTGGACCTCGGGCTCATCGCCGGTCACTTGATCCGCAAGGGCGCGGCGCAGCCGTTCCTCGGCTTCGTGATCGCGCACGGCGCGTTCGAGCTGACGGCGATGCTGCTGTCGGGCGTGGCGGGCATGCGGCTCGGCCTCGCGCTCGTGGCGCCGGGCCCGCGCACGCGGCTCGCGGCGCTGCGCGCGTCCGCGCGCGAGAGTCTGCCGATGATCGCGGGCGCGGCGCTCATGCTGGTGATCGCCGCGGGCATCGAGGCGTTCTGGTCGCCGCGGCGCCTGCCGGCCGCGCTGAAGCTCGGCGTCGGCGCGAGTCTCTGGCTGCTGGTGGCGACGTGGCTCGGGGTCGCGGGGCGAGTCAGTGGAGACTGAGCGGATCGCAGTCGCGGTGCGGCCGCGCGGCAGCCTCGAGGCCGCGGACCTCGGCTTCCGGCTCGCGCGCGAGAACTTCGCGCGGCTGTTCGGCGCGCACGCGGCGGTCGTCATCTCGCTCGCCCTCGCGCTCGGCCTCGCGTTCCCGGACCGGCTGGCTCTCGCCGCGGCGCTCTTGTGGTGGCTGAAGCCGCTCGGCGACCGCGTCGCGCTCTACGTGCTGTCGATCGCGCTCCTCGGGCGCGCGCCGAGCTTCCTCGAGACGCTTGCGGCGCTGCCGCGCATCGTGTTCGGCTCGGGACTGCTGGCGTCGCTGACCTGGCTGCGACTCAGTCCGACGCGCAGCTTCTACCTGCCGGTGCTGCAGCTCGAAGGGCTGCGCGGCCGCGCCCGCGTGAAGCGCGCGCGCGTGCTCGCGGGTCGCGAGTCCACGACCGCGGTCGGAGTGCTCTCGGTCTGCGGCGCGTTCGAGCTGGCGCTCGTCGTCGCGGGTCTGCAGATCGCCGCGACCTTCCAGCCCGAAGGCACGGCGCTCGAGTTCTGGACCGACGCCCTGCTGCGCCCCAGCGGCGCGCTGCTCGGCTTCGAGCTCGGGCTCTACGCCCTCGCGATCTGCGCGGTCGAGCCGCTGTACGTCGCCGCCGGCTTCGCGCTCTACATCAACCGCCGCGTGTGGCTCGAGGGCTGGGACGTCGAGCTGGCGTTCAAGCGCCTCGAGCGCCGCGTGCGCGCGGCGGCCGCGCTCGCCGCCCTGCTCGTCGCGCTCGCGCCGGCGCCGTCCGCGCACGCCGAGTCAGCGCGCTGCACGGTCGACTCGGCGGAAGACGCGCGCGCTTGCATCGGCGAGGTGCTCGCTGGCCCCGACTTCGCGAAGACCGTCACGGTCGAGATCTGGCGGCCGCGGCCGATCGCCGGGAACCTCGACTTTCTCGGACCGCTCTGGCGCTTCCTCGGCTCGCTGCTCGCGAACACGCTGCGCGTCGGCGCCTGGCTCGCGATCCCGGTCGTGTTGGCGCTGCTGGCACTCGCGATCGCGCGCGGGCTGCGCGCGCGGCGCGCGAGTGACTCGTCCCGGACCGAGACCGCTGGCGAGCTGAGGCGCGGCTTCGACCTGCGGCCCGAGTCACTTCCCGAAGACGTCCTCGCCGCAGCGCGGGCGCGCTTTGCGGCGGGGGACGCGAGCGCGGCTCTCTCGCTGCTGTACCGCGCGGCGCTGGTCGAGCTCGCGCGGCGCTTCGGGCTGCGCCTGCCCGCGAGCGCCACCGAAGGCGAGTGCGAGCGCATCGCGCGCCGCGCCCCGGACGGCGCGCTCGCGCAGGACTTCGCAGCGCTCGCGAGCGCCTGGCTGTTCTGCGCGTACGCGCACAGCCCGCCCGCGCCCGACGAGTTCGACGCGCTGTGCGCACGCTGGGCCGCGGGCTTCGGAGCGCGGGCATGAGTGAGTCGTCGCCGCGTCGCCGACTGATCGGCCGGCTCGCGCTCCTGGGCGTCGCGGTCGCGGTATTCTTCGCGACCTGCGAGCCCCAACGGGTCGACCTGCCGCGGGGCTACGTCGGCGAGGCGGCGCGCAATCACTACTACGCCGCGCAGCAGCTGCTCGAGCGCATGGGCATGCCCGCACGGAGCTTCTCCGACGTCGGCGCGCTCGCGTCGCTCCCGCCCGAGACCTCGACCCTGGTGATTCCGACCGCGCGCCGCGCCGTCGACCCTGCGACGTCGCAGCGCCTGCTCGAGTGGGTCGCGCTCGGCGGCCACCTGATGGTCGTGACTTGGCAGCTGTGGGACGACCCGAACCGTAGCCCCGATCCGATTCTCGACGCCGTCGGTGTGCGCCAGTATCTGAACCAGCCCGATTCCAGCGGCGCCGATCCCGACGCCGGTCCCGACGCCGATCCGGACTCCGGCGGCTTCGAGCCGCAGCCCGGGCCCGACGAACGCGGCGACGCGGAAGCTCTGGAGGTCCCGGTGGCCCGGGTCGACTTCCCCGACCGCGAGACACCGCTCGAAGCGCGTTTCGATCCGCGCTTCCGCTTCGAGCTCAGCGACAAGGCGGCCGCGGGCGTCGTGCTCGAGATTTTCGACGTGAATGGCGCACACCTCGTCACCGTGCGCCACGGCAAGGGGTTGATCACCGGTCTCACCGACGACTACTTCCTGACTCAGCCGAGCATCGGCGAGCTCGACCACGCGGAGCTCGTGTACCGAATGAGTCGGCTCGGAGGTCACCGCGGTCCGGTGTGGTTCGTGTACGGCGATCAGCATCCGTCGGTCTCGCGCCTGGTGTTCCGGCACGCCTGGATGGTGGCGGCGAGCGCGCTCGCGCTGCTCGCGCTCTGGCTCTGGTCGGCGTCGCGGCGCTTCGGGCCCATCGCTCCCGACCCGGTGCCCGCGCGCCGCGAGCTGATGGAGCACGTGCGCGCGGCGGGGCGGCTGCAGTGGCGCCGCGGCGGCGCCGGCGCGCTGCTCGCTTCCGTGCGCGAGTCACTGCTCGCCCGTATGCGCGAGCGGCATCCCGGATTCCAGTCACTCACGCCGAGCGAGCAGGCCGGCCGACTCGAGTCGCTCTCCGGCGTGCCCAGGGCGCGCGTCGCCGATGCGCTCGCCTTCGGGCCCGAGGCCGAGCCCAGCCGCTTCACCGCGAAGATCGCCATCCTCGAGAAGCTCAGGAGATCGCTATGACGGACACTGCTCCCGCACACCGCCCCGATCTGGGGCGCGCCGCGCAGCTCGCGGCGGCCCTCCGCGACGAGATCAAGAAGGTGCTCGTCGGCCAGGACGCCGTCGTCGAGCAGGTGCTGGTCGCGCTGTTCGCGGCGGGGCACGTGCTGATCGAGGGCGTGCCGGGGCTGGGCAAGACCTTGCTCGTGCGCGCGCTGGCGCGCGCGATCTCGGGCTCGAGCGCGCGCATCCAGTTCACGCCCGACCTGATGCCCGCGGACGTGGTCGGGCACGTGCTCTACGAGGCGCAGAGCGGCGAGATGCGGCTGCGCCGCGGCCCGGTGTTCACGAACCTGTTGCTGGCCGACGAGATCAACCGCGCGCCGGCGAAGACGCAGGCGGCGCTGCTCGAGGTCATGCAGGAGCGCCAGGTGACCCTCGAGGGCGAGTCACTGCTCGTGCCAGCGCCCTTCATGACCTTGGCGACGCAGAATCCGATCGAGCTCGAGGGCACCTACCCGCTGCCCGAAGCGCAGGTCGACCGCTTCCTGTTGAAGGTGCAGATCGATTATCCCGAGGCGGTGGAAGAGGTCGAGCTCGTGCGGCGGCTCGCGAGCGGCCGGGTCGGCGACTCGCTCGACGTCTCGCCGATCGTGCCGGTCACCGACGCCGCTGGAGTGCTCCTGCTGCAAGCGGCCGCGGCGGCGGTCTTCGTCGACGAGCGCGTCGGCGAGTATGCGGTGCGCCTGGTGCGCGCCACGCGCACCTGGCCCGGGGTCGCGATGGGCGCGGGTCCGCGCGGCGGCCTCGCCCTGGTGCGCGCGGCGCGGGCGCTCGCGCTGCTCGGGGGGCGGACGTTCGTGACTCCCGACGACGTGAAGCAGATCGCCCCGGCCGCCCTGCGCCACCGCATCCACCTCGCGCCGGAGGTGGAGCTCGAGGGCCAGCGCACCGACTCACTGCTGTCGGCGGTGCTCGCGCAGGTGGAGGCGCCGCGCACGTGAGTCCCGAGCCCCGGCTGCTCGCGTTCGCGGGCGCGTGGCTGGCGCTCGCGCTCGCGGCGGCGTTCGAGCCGCGGCTCCTGGACGCCTGGTCGGCGGCCGGGATCGGGCTCGCGCTGGCCGCGCTCGGCGACGCTCTCGCCCTGCAGCGCGCGGGGCCGCTCGAGGCGACGCGCGACGTGCGGTCGGCGCTGTCGGTCGGCGTGGTCGAGCGAGTAACTCTTTCCGTCGTGAACCGCGGCGGTCGGCCGGTGCGGCTGCGCGTGTTCGACCACCATCCCGCCGGCTTCGAGGCGAAGGGCGTCCCGCGCGACGCGGAGCTCGCCGCGCACGAGCGCGCCAGTTTCGCCTACGAGCTGCGCGCGCTGGGCCGCGGCAAGCACCGTTTCGGCAAGATCGAGCTTGTCTCGAGGTCGCCGCTCGGCCTGTGGCGGCGGAGCATCCTCGCCGGCGCGGACCAGGAGCTGCGCGTGTTCCCGAACTTCCGCGCCGTGTCTCGCTACGAGCTGCTCGCGGCCGCGAACCGCAGCGGCGAGCTCGGCGTGCGCCGCCGCCCGCGCCGCGGCGAGGGGCTCGAGTTCCACCAGCTGCGCGAGTACCGCGTGGGCGACTCGCTGCGCCAGATCGACTGGAAGGCGACCGCGCGCCTACACCGAGCGGTGTCGCGCGAGTACGAGGAGGAGCGCGACCAGCAGATCGTCTTCCTGCTCGACTGCGGCCGGAAGATGCACGCGCGCGACGCCGAGCTGTCGCACTTCGATCACGCGCTCGACGCGGTGCTCTTGCTCGCGCACGTCGCGCTGCGCCAGGGCGACGCCGTCGGCCTCTCGACCTTCAGCGGCGAGCGCCGCTTCCTGGCCGCGCGCAAGGGCACGCAGCAGCTCCGGCGCGTGCTGAACGCGGTCTACGACCTGGAGAGCAGCACGCGCGCGTCCGACTATCTCGAGGCGGCAGAGGCGCTGGCGGGCGCGCTGCACAAGCGCGCGCTGGTCGTGGTGGTGTCGAACCTGCGCGACGAGGACCACGAGGAGCTGCTCGCCGCGGCGCGACTGCTCGGCCGACGCCATCTGGTGTTGGTCGCGAGCATGAAGGAGCGCGCGCTCGCGAAGGCGCTCGACGCGCCAGTGCGCGACCTCGACTCCGCGCTGACGAACGCGGCCACCCACCAGTACGTTCTGGCGCGGCGCCGCGCCCACGAACGGCTGCGCAAGGCGGGCGTGCTGGCGCTCGACGCCGAGCCGCACCAGCTCGCGATCGCGCTGGTGAACGGCTACCTCGACGTGAAGCGCAGCGGGATGCTCTAGTGGGAGGCCGAGCGAGGGCCGTCCCGAAGTGAGACTGACTGGGCGCTCAGTCGACGATCGAGATGGCCTGCCGCGGGCAGAGGCGAACCGCGGCCTCGACCTTCCGGCGCAGTGACTCTGGCGGGCTCTCGATCAGGATCTGCAGGAAGTCGTTCTCGTCGACCTTGAACACCTCGGGCGCCTGATCGACGCACACGGCATTCGCTTCGCACAGATCGAAATCGACGACCACCTTCATCGCGCGCCATCTCCCCGGAAGT
>DATFUE010000015.1:0-6230 GCA_035261165.1 Myxococcota bacterium | reverse complement strand
CCCGGAACGACGCAGGCGACCCTGGCGCTCGCGAGCGATGAAACCGCCACGTGTCGCTACGGAACGGTCGCGGGCACCGCGTACGCATCGCTGCCGAACCTGTTCTCCACGACCGGGGGAATCGCGCACTCGACCCTCGTGACCGGCCTCGCGAACGGACACAGCTACAGCTTCTTCGTGCGCTGCCAGGACACGGCGGGCAACCCGAACACGAGTGACTTCTCGATCGCGTTCTCCGTGGCCACCGACACGACGCCGCCCACCGTGGCAGTCACTGCCCCGCTCGCGGGAAACGTGACCGGCGTGATCTCTGTCTTCGCCGCGGCGAACGACGCGAGCGGAATCGGCGGCGTGCAGTTCCTTCTGGACGGCGCGAACCTCGGCGCTGAAGACATCAAGGCTCCGTTCATGCTCTCGTGGAACTCCGCGAGCGTCGCGAACGGCCCGCACACCCTGTCCGCGCGCGCCCGCGACCGCGCGGGCAATTCCGCGACCTCGAGCTCTGTGCCGGTCACCGTCAGCAACGCCGTGGTGCCGCCCGTGGGTCTGGTCGCGGCGTACGGCTTCAACGCGGGCTCGGGGTCCGTGCTCGCGGATTCGTCGGGCAACGGGAACGACGGCGCGATCAATGGCGCGACCTGGGCGACGGGACACGACGGCCAGGCGCTCTCCTTCGACGGCATCGGCAACCTCGTCGTCGTGAACGACAGCGCCTCGTTGCACCTGACCACGGGAATGACTCTGGAAGCCTGGGTTCGCCCCACGCAGGCGCTTTCGAACTGGAAGGCGGTCCTGCAGAAGGAATTGGACGCGTACTTCCTGAACGCGAACACCGCGGGCAACCACGTCGGCTCGGGCGGCACCTTCAACAACGACTGCTGCACGGTCGTCGAGGGCCCCTCGGGACTCGCGGCGAGTCAGTGGACTCACCTCGCCAGCACATACGACGGGACCACGCTGCGGCTGTACGCGAACGGGACCCTCGTCGCGTCGCTGCCGCGGACCGGCACCCTCGAGGTCAACGGCTCGCCCCTGCGCATCGGCGGCGACACCTACCCCGGCGAATTCTTCCCCGGACTGATCGACAACCTGCGCATCTACAACCGCGCGCTCACGGCCGCGGAGATCCAGCAGGACATGATCACCCCAGTAGGTCCGTGACTCCGCAGATCCCGTCTCTGTCCGGCGAGACCGTGCTCGTCACCGGAGCGAGCGGTTTCATCGGGACGAATCTGTGCGCGCGCCTGGCCGCGAATCGCGCCGAGGTCCACGCCGTGTCTCGCGCGCCTCGCCCGCACGTTCCCCCCGGGGTGCGCACCTGGCAGTCGGACCTTGCCGAATCCGGCGACGTGAAGCGGATCTTCCAGGAGGTGAAGCCGACCTTGGTGTTTCACCTCGCCGGGCACGTCCAGGGCTCGCGCGCGCTCGACCAGGTCGAGCCGGCCCTGATCGGGAATCTGCTGACCGCCGTGCACATGCTGACGGCCGCCGTCGAGTCGGGCTGCGAGCGCATTCTGCTCACCGGCTCCCAGGACGAGCCCGATCCCGGCGAGGCCTGCGCGACGGAGTTCGTTCCGCCGTCTCCCTACGCGGCGGCGAAGCTCGCGAGCAGCGCCTACACACGGATGTTTCACGCGTTGTACGAGTGCCCGGTCAGCGTCGCGCGGATCTTCATGGGCTACGGGCCCGCGCAGCGCGATCTGGCCAAGCTGGTGCCGTACGTGATCCTCTCCCTGCTTCGCGGCCAGGCGCCGCGCGTCGGGACCGGCGCCCGGCCCATGGACTGGATCTACGCCGACGACATCGTCGACGGGCTTCTGCTGACCGCCAAGGCCCCGGGAGCGGTGGGCCGAACGGTGCATCTGGGCACGGGACGCCTCCACACGGCGCGGCAGGCGGTCGAGAGCATCGTGCGGTTGATGGGCAGCCCGGCGTCGCCGGAGTTCGGCGCGGTTCCGGACCGCCGGGCGGAGAAGGCGCGACACGCGAATGTCGAAGAGACCCAGGCCACGCTCGGCTGGCAGCCGGCCGTGGCTCTGGACGAGGGACTGGAGCGCACGATTGCCTGGTACCGAGAGCAGTTCGAGCGCGGGCAGCTCTGAGCGCCCAGACTCTGCCATGGAGCCGCGATGATTTTCGAGGAAACCGGACTCGCGGGAGCGCTGCTGATCGAGCCGGAGCGCATGGCCGACTCTCGGGGCTTCTTCGCGCGCACCTTCTGCGCGCGTGACTTCGCCGAGCGCGGGCTCGCCTCGGTGTTCGTGCAGAGCAGTGTCTCGTTCAACCTGCGCGCGGGCACGCTGCGCGGGATGCACTTCCAGATGCCCCCCCACCGCGAGGTGAAGCTGGTGCGCTGCACGGCGGGGGCGATCTGGGACGCGATCGTGGATCTGCGCACCGGCTCGCCCACGCGGCTGCGCTGGTTCGGGAGCGAGCTCAGCGCCGAGAACCGGCGCATGCTGTACATCCCGGAGGGCTTCGCGCACGGCTTCATCACGCTCCAGCCGAACAGCGAGGTGTTCTACGAGATGACCGAGTTCTTCGCGCCGCAAGCGGCGCGCGGGCTGCGCTGGAACGACCCGGCGTTCGCGATCGCCTGGCCGAAGGAGCCGCAGGTGATCGCGGAGCGCGACGCGAGCTACCCCGATCTCGACCTGCGCGCGCTCGCGGAGGTCGGCTCGTGACTCCCGCGGCGCCCGAGGGACTGGAGCGCGAGATGCTCGAGCTCGTGGCGGCGCTCTACCCGATCTGCCGGAGCATCACCGGCGACGGCGTGCGCGAGACACTCCGGCTCGTCGGCGAGAAGCTTCCGCTCGAGCGGCACGAGGTCCCCAGCGGCACGCAAGTCCTCGACTGGACGGTGCCCGACGAGTGGAACGTGCGCGACGCCTGGATCAAGAATCGCGCCGGCGAGCGCGTCGTCGACTTCCGGCGCTGCAACCTGCACCTGGTGAGCTACAGCGAGCCGCTGTCGCCGCGCTGGATCCCGCGCGCCGAGCTGCTGGAGCACCTGCACTCGCTTCCAGGGCACCCGGACCGGATCCCGTACCGCACCTCCTACTACAAGCGCAGCTGGGGCTTCTGCGTCTCGGAGAAGCAGCTCGAGTCACTCAGCGATCGGGAGTACGAGGTCTGCATCGACACCACGCTCGCGCCCGGTCACTTGACCTACGGCGAGTATTTCCTCGCCGGCGAACGCCCGGAGGAGATCCTGATCTCGGCGCACGTCTGCCATCCGTCGCTCGCCGACGACAACCTCTCGGGCATCGCGGTGGCGAGCAGCGTCGCGCGCGCGCTCGCGTCGCGCGCCCGGCGCCGCTGGTCCTATCGCTTCCTCTTCATCCCGGGGACGATCGGCTCACTCACCTGGCTGGCGCGCAACCGCGAGCGCGCCGCGCAGATTCGCGGCGGACTCACGCTCGTGTGTCTGGGCGACGAGCGCGGACTCACCTACAAGCGCAGCTTCGGCGGCGGCGCCGAGATCGACCGCGCGGCGCAGCTCGCGTTGACGACCTCGGGCCGGCCGTTCGAGGTGATCGACTTCTTCCCGTACGGCTACGACGAGCGCCAGTTCAACTCGCCCGGGTTCCGCATCCCGGTCGGGTCGCTGATGCGCGGCCGGCACGGGCGCTTCGACGAGTACCACACCTCGGCGGACGACCTGGGCTTCGTGCGCGGGCCGCAGCTGGTCGACGCCTACCAGTCCGTGCTCGCGATCCTCGACATCCTCGAAGGCGACGCGCGCTACCGGAGCCTCTCGCCGCACGGCGAGCCGCAGCTCGGCCGGCGCGGGATCTACCGCGCGATGGGCGGCGAGAGCGACCCCGAGGCGCTGCAGCTCGCGATGCTCTGGGTGCTCTCGCTCGCCGACGGCGAGCACTCGCTCGTCGACGCCGCGGAGCGCTCGGGGCTGGGATTCACGGTGGTGCGCTCGGCGGCTACCCTGCTCGAGCGCCATGACCTGATCCAGAAGTGCGATTGAGCGCGCCGCCTCTGGGGGCGAAGCGCGCAGGAGACGGCCAAATGCGGGTTCTGGTGACCGGACACGGCGGCTACATCGGTGCCGTGATGACGCGCGTGCTGGACGCTGCGGGCTGCGACGTCGTGGGCGTCGACAGCGGCCTCTTCACGGGCTGCGACTTCGGCCGCTACGAGCCGCCGAGTGAGGTGCTGAGTCGCGACATTCGCGAGCTGGAGGAGGCCGACCTCGAAGGCTTCGACGCGGTCGCGCATCTGGCCGCGATCTCGAATGACCCGCTGGGTGACCTGAACCCCGGCTGCACCTGGGACATCAACCACAAGGCCTCCGTGCGGCTGGCGGAGCTCGCCAAGCGCGCCGGGGTGCCGCGCTTCTTGTACTCGTCGTCGTGCAGCGTCTACGGCGCAGCGAGCCCGGACGACGTGCTCGCGGAGACCGCGGCGTTCTCGCCGATCACCGCCTACGCGCAATCGAAGGTGCGGGTCGAGGCGGACGTCGCGAAGCTCGCCGACGACGACTTCAGCCCGACGTACCTGCGAAACGCCACGGTGTATGGCGCCTCGCCGCGCCTGCGCGGCGACCTGGTCGTGAACAACCTGGTCGGCTGGGCGTTCGCCACCGGACGCGTGTTCATCAAGAGCGATGGAACCCCGTGGCGCCCGCTCGTGCACGTGGAGGACGTCTGCCACGCGTTCCTGTGCGTGCTGCGCGCCCCGCGCGACCTCGTCCACAACGAGGCGTTCAACGTCGGCCGCAACGGCGAGAACTACCGCGTGCGCCAGGTCGCGGAGCTGGTGGGCGCCGAGGTGGCCGGGAGCCGGATCGACTTCGCGGACGGCGCTGGCCCGGACCCGCGCTGCTATCGGGTCGACTTCACGAAGATCGAGAGCACGCTGCCCGACTACAAGCCGCGCTGGACCGTGGCGGACGGCGTGAAGGAGCTGCACACGGCCTTCCGGCGCGAGGTCATGACCGCCGAGGAGCTCGAGGGCGACCGCTACGTGCGCATCCGGCGGATCGTGCGACTGCTCGAGTCGGGCTGGCTCGACTCCGACCTGCGCCGGACCTCCGCGGGCTCTGGCGTATCGCCCTGGTGAGACGGGCCGTGCGGGTGGAGGGAGCCTCTTCAAAGCGGAGCCGCGCTCCCCACTCGTGGAGCGAAATCGCACCTCTCACCCGCGAGTTGCGTGCCTCCGAGGTGCCGCAACCCCACGGCAAAGCCTGCGCCGACAATCGCGATCCGGCACTCCTTTGCGCAGGGGCGATGGAGCGGGGGCATGCGCTTTGCTCATGCCCGGCGGCACCCGAGCTCCCTTCGCGAGAGGTGTCATGACGACCGCAACCCGTCCGCACGAACCCACTTGCCGCTTCTGCAAGGCGCCCTTGCGACACACATTTGTGGATCTGGGAATGTCGCCGCTGTGCCAGCGACATCTCCGGCCCGAGCAGCTCTCCGAGATGGAGCCCTTCTATCCGCTGCACGCCTGGGTCTGCTCCGAGTGCTTTCTGGTACAGATCGAGGAGGTCGTACCGCCCCAGGAGATCTTCGGTGACGGCAGCTACGCGTACTTCTCGTCGTTCGCGGACTCGTGGCTGCGCCACGCGGCGCAGTACGTCGAGCTCGTCACCGAGCGCTTCGGCCTGGGGCCGAAGAGCCTGGTCGTCGAGGTCGCCAGCAACGACGGCTATCTGCTGCAGAACTTCGTGCGCCGCGGGATTCCCGTGCTCGGCATCGAGCCCGCGTCGAACACGGCCGAGGCCGCGGTGCGCAAGGGCGTGCCGACCTTGGTGCGCTTCTTCGGTGCCGCAACGGCCACGGACGTCGTCGAGCAGCAGGGCCGCGCCTCGCTCCTGCTGGGGAACAACGTGCTCGCGCACGTGCCGGACATCAACGACTTCGTCTCCGGCCTCGCGATCCTGCTCGCCCCGGACGGGGTGCTGACGATGGAGTTCCCGCACCTCATGCAGCTCGTCGAGCACAACCAGTTCGACACGATCTACCACGAGCACTTCTCGTATCTCTCGTTCGGGACCGTGCAGCGCATCTTCGCGCACCACGGCCTCGAGATCTTCGACGTGGACGAGCTCGCGACTCACGGCGGGTCACTGCGCATCTATGCGCGTCACGCCGAACGCGAGCAGCCAGCCCGGACGGAGCGCGTGACGCGCCTGCTCCAAACCGAAGACGGCCGCGGCATGCGCGGCCTCGCGTACTATTCGCGCTTCGGCGAGCGCGTGCGCGAGACCAAGG
>DATFUE010000014.1:0-22239 GCA_035261165.1 Myxococcota bacterium | reverse complement strand
TGTCGCGCTCCGCGGGCGTCGTCTCGGCCGCGACGATGGCGAGTCGCGTGCTCGGCCTGGTGCGCGACAGCCTGATCGCGTACGCGTTTCCCGTAGCGGCGAGCGACGCGTTCTTCGTCGCGTTCACGATCCCGAACCTGTTCCGGCGGCTGGTGGGGGAGGGCTCGCTGACGCTGGCGTTCGTGCCGATCTTCAGCGGCGCGCTGCAGCGCTCGGAGGAAGACGCGCGCCGCGTGTTTCGCGCCACCTGGACGCTCGCGCTGCTCGCGGGCCTCGCGATCTGTCTCACCGGGATCCTGCTCGCCGACCCGCTGGTGGTCTTGTTCGCGCCCGGCTACTCCGCCGACCCGGTGAAGCGCGCGCTCACCGCCGAGCTGCTGCGGCTCTGCTTCCCGTACATCGTGAGTCTCACCCTGGTCGCGGTGGCGATGGGCGCGCTGAACGTGATGAATCACTTCTTCCGCCCGGCGATCGCGCCCGTGTTTCTCAACCTGTGTCAGATCGCCGCGGTGTTCGCGGGACTGTGGTTCTTCGAGACGCCGATCGTCGCGCTCGCCTGGGGCGTGGTGATCGCGGGCCTCTTGCAGGTGCTCGCGCAGCTCGGGCCGCTGCGCGAACGGGGCTTCGCGCCCAAGCTCCTGTGGGCGCCGCGCGACCCGGCGATTCAGCGCCTGCTCGCGATGCTGCTGCCGTCGGTCGTGGGCGCCTCTGCGTACCAGCTGAACACGATCACCACGCGCGCCATCGCGAGCTTCTTCGGCGACGGGCCGGTCTCGTACATGTACTACGCGACTCGCCTGCTCGAGCTGCCACTCGGCGTGTTCGTGTTCGGGCTCGCCACCTCGAGCCTGCCCATGTTCGCGCGCCAGGTCGCGGGCGACGATCGCCCCGGTCTCGATCGCTCCTTCGCCTCGACGCTCGGCCTCGTCCTGGCGCTCACGCTGCCGTGCACCGCGGGGCTCGTGCTGCTTCGCGACCCGATCGTGTCGGTGCTGTTCGGCTGGAACCCCGAGACGTTCGGCGCCGTGGCCGTGCGCGGCTGCGGGCTCGCGCTCTTGTACTACGCGCTCGGGCTGGTGCCGATCGGCCTGGCACGGATCTGGGTGAACCTGTGCATCGCGCACCACGACACGCGCACCGGCGCGCAGGCCGCGGTGGTGAGCCTCGCGGTGAACGTCGTCGCGGCGCTCACCTGCGTCGGCCCGCTGCCCGCCGGTGTGCTCCCGGACTGGGTGCTCGAGTGGCAGCACCGCGCGGTGATCGCGGACTTTGGATACCTGGGCGTCGCGCTCGCCACCTCGCTCGCGGCGGCGGCGAACGCGGGCTACGTCATCGCGCTCTCGCGCGTGCGCCACGGCGCACACCTGCACAGGCGCGACTTCGCGGGCTACGCGCGACTCGTCGGGGCGACAGGGCTCCTGTGCGCCGTGCTGGTCGCGGGCGCAGAGCTCGTTCCGTCACAGGCGTCGGCCGGCGCGGCGCTGCGCCTGGCGCTCCTGATCACGGCCGCGTCGCTCGTGTATCTCGCCGGCCTCTGGCTGTTCGGGGCGCCGGAGTTCGCGCTCGTGCGCGGATTGCTGCGCCGCACGCTGCGCCTGCGACCTTCAGCGACCTGATCGGCCGGCCGAATCAAGGCTGTGACTCGGTCGATTGCCTAGAAGGGAGAGGCGTGCCCGCGATCTGGCGAACGCGCTCGACGGCGCTGGCGCTGCTGGCGTTGCTGTCGCTTGCGCCCAGCGGTCCAGCGCAGGCAGGGGCGGAGACGCCCGCCCGCACGGGTCCGCTCGACGTGCCCACCGGCCCGCTGCCCGAGCCCGAGACGGCGGTGACTCAGCAGCCGGTGGAACGCGTGCAGAAGGCGGCGCAGGCTCTGCGCGAGCGCGGCTTCGAGGAGCTGCCGATCCTGGCGTGGGCGCTGCTCGAGACGGCCCGCGCCGAGGGCCGGCCGGAGCTGGTCGAGAAGGCGGTCGAGCTGGCGCCCGGGTCGCCGGGCGTTCGCTTCGAAGCGGCTCGCATTTCGGGCGATCCCCTCGAGCTTTTCTTCGCGCTGCGCGCGCTCGCGACCAGCCTGCCGGGCGCCCTCTTTGCGCTCGCCCTGGCGGCGATCGTGCTCGGCGGCGGCGTGCTCGCGCTGGCGGTCGGCGCCTCCGGCGTCGCCGCGATCCGCGGCTTCGGGCTCCACGGCCACGCGTTCGGACACAGCTTCGCGGCGAAGGATCCGCCCAGCTGGCCGGGGGTGCTGCTGCTGCTCGCGGCGCTCGGGTCACTGCCGCTCTTCGGGATCGGCCCGATCGTGCTCGCCGCCGCCTTCGGCGCGCTCGGCGCGCTGCGCCTGCGCCGCACCGAGGCCGTGTTCGTCGCGCTCGCGCTCGCCGCCGCGGGCGCCGGGCTCGGCCCGGGACTCGATCGCGTCTCGCCCGCGCTCGCCTCCGTCGGCCGCGAGCCGGCGCTGCTCGCCGCGTACCGGATCGATCGCGGTCAGTCACTGCCCGGCGACCTCGAGCGCGTGCGGGCGGCCAGTCAGCGCACGCCGGACGACGCCGTGCTGCGGCTCGCGCTCGCAACCGCGTGGATGCGCCGCGGCGAGCTGGCGCGCGCCGAGCAGACGCTGGGCACCCCGAGCGGCGAAGCCGGTCCGGTGCTCGAGGCGGCGGAGCAGAACCTGCGCGGCATCGTGCGCCTGGCGCAGGGCGATCTCGGCCAGGCGATCCCCGCGTTCGAGCGCGCGCGCGCCGAGCACGAGAGCGCGTCCGCTGCGTTCAATCTGTCTCAGGCGTACGGCCGCGCGCTGCGACTCTCGGAGCAGCAGCCGGCGTTCGAGGCGGCGCGCACGCTCGATGCGGATCTCGTGAGTCGCTACATGTCGAACGAGGGTGCGAACATGCACCTGTATCTGATCGAGCCGTCGCTGCCGCTGCTCCTCTACGGCGAGCGCGCGCTCGCCGCGAGCGAGGACTCGCGCGCGCTCGCGGCGGAGCTGCGCGAGCGCCTGCTCGGCACGGTGCAGCGCGATCGCCTCTGGATGCTCCTGCCCGCCGCCGGCTTGCTCGCGCTGCTGCTGCGCCGCTCCGGCGTCGCACGCTGCAACCGCTGCGATCAGCCGATCTGTGCGCGCTGCTCGCGCGAGGCGATGTCCGCGGGCACGTGCATGCGCTGCGTGCGCCTCTTCCTGAAGCGCGAGCGCACCGACCCGCGGCTCCGCCGGCTCGAGCTCGACCGCGATCGCAAGCGCCAGCAGCGCACGGTCCTCGCGCATGCCGCTGCGGCGCTGTTCGCGCCCGGCGTCGTCGATCTCGTCGACGGGCGCCTCGCGCGCGGCGCGCTGCTCTTGTTCGCGCTCGGTGCGGGCATCGCGGCGCTGCACGCACCCGGCATCCTGCCGGTTCCGTGGGACCTCGGCACGCTGGGCTACGCGCTGCCGGTCGTGCTGGCGCTCTCGTTCCTCGTCCCGACGTTCGCGTTCGGCGCGAGACAGTCGCTCGGGAAGCTCGGCCAGCTCCGGAGACGCGAATGAGTCTCTCGGGCGTTCTCGCCGACTTTCCCGTCGCCGACGTCTTCCAGCTGATCGCGCAGCAGCGCAAGACGGGCGTGCTCGAGGTCGAGCGCAAGGGGCGCACGCTCCTGGTCTACTTCCTCGAGGGGCAGGTGCTCTCCGCACGTCCGTCGGAGACGCGGCCCGACGGCTCGCTCGCGGGCTACCTGCTGCGCGCCGGCGCGCTCTCCGAGGCGGCGCTCGCCCAGGCGCGCAAGCGCCAGGAGGAGACTCTCGAGCCGCTCGTCCCGACCTTGCTCCAGCTCGACCTGGTATCGCGCGCCGACCTCGAGCAGGTCATTAAGCTCTCGGCCAACGAGACGATCTTCGAGCTGTTCCTCTGGGACGAGGGCCGCTTCGCGTTCCGCGCCGAGGACGTCGTCGCCGGGCCGTGCGACAAGGCGGTGCCCGCGGAGATGGTGCTGCTCGACGCGCTGCGCATGCGCGACGAGTGGGTCACGATCCAGGGCTGGCTGCCGGACCTCTCGGTCGTCGTCGCGGCCTGTCTCGAGGTCGAGGGCTTCCGGGCGAAGCGCGCCGCGATCGAAGCCAGCTCGGGGCTTTCCGGCGCGGACCTCGAGCGGCTCTTCACGATCGCGAACGGCCGGCTCGCCGCGCGCCGCGTGATCGACCTGTCGCGCCTGGGCACGTTCGAGGGCGCGCGCGGCCTGGTCGCGCTGATCCGCAACGGCGCGCTCCGCCCCGAGGAGGAATCCGCGGGCGAGCACGAAGACAAGCCTCAGCGCCGGAGCGACCGGCCGCCGCTCGCGGCGATCGCGCTGCTCGTGGTCTCGGCCGTGCTCGCCGTCGCGCTGTTCCTCGCGAAGCCGCCGGTGCATCCGGGCCGTCCGCTGCCCAGCGATCCGGTCGCGGAGCTGCGCGAGGGCGCGGCCACCGAGCGACTGCAGGCGGCGCTCGAGGCGCACCGCTGGGCGAGCGGCGAATATCCCGACTCGCTCGACGGTCTGCGCGATTCGGGGGCGCTCTTGGCGGCCGTTCCGGTCGACCGATACAGTTACGCCCGCTCGCCCGACGGTTACCGTCTATGGCGGATTCGCCCCTGAGCCCGAAAGCCCCAAAGGGAGGATCGTTGGCCGACGAAGATCCGCTGGTTCTCGAGGACAACACGCTGGCCCAGGTCGTCTACGGACACAACGACCGCAACCTGCGGAAGCTCGAACAGCTGATCGGCGTGCGCGTCTCCGCGCGGGGCAACCGCGTTCGGGTCTCGGGTCCGATCCTCGAGTCCAAGCTCGCCAAGCGCGTGATTCGCGATCTGTACGACCTGGCCGCCGCGGGCGCGCCCGTGGAGGAGTCCGACGTTCGCCAGATGGTGCACATGGCCGAGGGGCCCTCGCAGGCGACCAACGCGCTGATCTCGGGCACCTCCGTCGAGGTCGGGCGGCACAAGCGGATCCTGCCGCGCAGCGAGAATCAGCGCCTGTATCTCGACACGATCCGCGAGTCGGCGCTCACCTTCGGCATCGGCCCCGCGGGCACGGGCAAGACCTATCTCGCGATGGCCATGGCCGTGCAGGCGCTGCTGCGCCGCGAGGTCGGCCGGATCATTCTGACTCGCCCGGCCGTCGAGGCGGGCGAGAAGCTCGGCTTCCTGCCTGGCTCGCTGTTCGAGAAGATCGATCCGTATCTGCGGCCGCTCACCGACGCGCTGCACGACATGCTGCACGGCGAGGAAGTGTCTCGGCGCATGGAGCGCGGCGTGATCGAGATCGCGCCGCTCGCGTTCATGCGCGGCCGCACCTTGAACGACGCGTTCATCATCCTGGACGAGGCGCAGAACACGACCTCGGAGCAGATGCGCATGTTCCTGACGCGCATGGGCTTCGACTCGAAGGCGGTGATCAACGGCGACGTCACCCAGATCGACCTGCCGCGCGGCACGACGTCGGGGCTGATCGAGGCGAAGAAGGTGCTCGCGGACGTGCCGGGCATCGCCTTCGTGCACTTCACCGAGAAGGACGTCGTGCGCCACCCGCTGGTTCAGGAAGTGATTCGCGCCTACGACCGCTACGAAGCCGAGCGCTGAGGCCGCGCATGGCGAAGCAGGAAGCCAAGGCCTGGCGTGGCCCGGCGAAGTCGGCCGGCGCTCAGGAGGAGCAACGCGCGGGCGGCTGGAGCCTGGTCGCGGGTGCGCTCACGGCGAGTCTCGCGCTCTCCGCGCTGCTCACGCTCGAGATCCTGCCCGCCCCCGTGGGCGGGATCGCGGTCGGCATGCCCGAGGCGGGCGACATCGCCGACCACGACGAGAAGGCGCCGTTCGCGCTGACCCTGATCGATCCGCTCGCCACCGACAGGCTGCGCCGCGACGCGAGTGACTCGTCGCCGGTGATCTACGACTTCGACGATCGCCGCGCCGCCCTCCTGCGCGAGAGCGTCGCGGCCGCGTTCTCCGCCGCGCGCACGGCTCGCGCCGCGTCGCCGCCGAAGCGCGGCGCGCCGGCGCCGCCGCCCGACACCGTGGTGCGTACCCCCGCGAGCGTGTTTCGCGAGGCGCTCGGCCCGGACGTGCAGGTTCCCGAGGCGTCGCTCGCGCACCTGGAGAAGACCGGCTTCTCGGCCGAGGACGAGCGACTCGTGCTGCAGCTCGTGGAGAGCACGGCGGGGCGGATGATCGTCGACGACGCCACCGACTTCGAGCACCAGATCGAAGCGCGCTCCGTGTTGGTGCGCGATCTCGGCTCCGCGAACGAGCGCGCGCTGAAACCCAGTCCGCACGTGCTGACCACCGAGTCGGCGCGCGCCTTGGTCGAGCGAAACGCGGAAGACCTGCTCGCGCGAGTCTCGGCGGCGCAGCGCAGCGCACTGGTTCCGCTGGCGCGCGCGCTGATTCGCCCGAACCTGAGCTTCAACCTGCGCGCCACCGACGAGCGGCGCAAGGCCGCCGAAGGCAACGTGAAGGAGGCGACGATCTCGCTGCGCAAGGGCGAGATCATCGTGCGCGACGGCGATCCGATCACCGATCGCCACATGCTGATCCTGAACGGGATCCGCGCACAGCAGAGCGCGCTCTCGCGGCTCGCCGTGTTCGCGGGCGTGGCGCTCCTGCTGTTCTTCGTGATGAGCGTGATCTGGCGCTTCGGCGTCGCGAGCTTGCAGCGTTTCCCGCGCCGCAACCGCGACGCCTGGTTCCTGCTGACGGTGCTGGTCGGAACGGCGCTGGGCACTTCGATCGCGCTGTTCCTGATCGATGCGGCCGGGGAGAGCCCGCGGCTGCAGCCGCTCGTCGACGAGTGGCCGGGCGTCCTGCAGTTCGTGATTCCCGTGGCCGCGGCGACCATGCTCGTGCGCATGGTGCAGAGCGCGGAGACGGCGGCGCTGTTCGCGGCGCTCGTCTCGCTGATTGCCGGCATGCAGGTGCGCGGCGATCTCGGCTTCACCTTCTACGCGCTCGCCGGCTCACTCACCGCCGCGCTCGGCGCCGCGCGCGTGATGCAGCGCGGGACCTTGATGCGCGCCGGGCTGCGCGTGGGCATCGCGAACGGGATCGTCGCGCTGGCGCTGCTCCTGCTCGGCAATCACTTCTCGCTGCTCGCCGGCGGACTGGCGCTGTCACTCGCGATGGCCTGCGGGGCGCTGTGCGGAATCCTCGTCTCCGGCCTCGCGCCCGTGATCGAGTCGGTGTTCTCGTACACCACCGACGTGAAGCTGCTCGAGCTCGCGAACCGCGAGCAGTCGGTGCTGCGCGAGCTCGAGCTGCGCGCGCCCGGCACTTACCACCACAGCATGATGGTCGGGCATCTCGCCGAGAAGGCGGCCGAGGCGATCGGCGCGAACGCGCTGCTGGCGAAGGTGGCGGGCTACTACCACGACATCGGCAAGATGCGCCGCCCGCAGTTCTTCGTGGAGAACGTCACGATCACCCAGGGCGAGAACCGGCACGAAAAGCTGTCGCCCTCGATGTCGGCTCGCATCATCCAGGCGCACGTGAAGGACGGCGTGGAGCTGGCGGAGAAACACAGTCTCGCGCTGCCGATCCTGCGCGGGATCATGGAGCACCACGGCACCAGCGTGATCCGCTTCTTCTACGAGAAGGCCAAGGAGAACGCCGACCCCGAGAAGGGCGACCTGGTCGCGGAGCACGACTACCGCTATCCCGGCCCGAAGCCGCAGACGCGCGAGGCGGGCATCCTGATGCTCGCGGACTCGGTCGAAGCGGCGTCGCGCACCTTGGCGGACACGAGCCCGGCGCGCGTGCAGCAGCTTGTTCAGCGCATCATCAACAACTACTTTCGCGACGGCCAGCTCGACGAGTGCAATCTCACGCTGCGCGATCTCCACGCGATCGCGCGCAGCTTCATCGACACGCTCTCCGCGATTCGGCACGAGCGCATCGACTATCCCGAGACCACCGACGCGCTCGGCCGGCGAGTCGAGGAAGGGGTCGATGAGGGTGTTTCTGAACGCGGCGATACGCGCCCGGGAAGTCGACCGGACGGCGCTCGCGAGAAGCGCGAGGACGATCTTAGGCGCCTTGGGCTCGACTGACGCCGAGCTCTCGGTGAGTCTGGTCGACGATGCGGAGATCGCGCGCCTGGCCGGCGCCTACGGCCGGCGCCCGCGCGCGACCGACGTGCTGGCGTTCTCACAGCGCGAGGGCCGCGGCCGCGGCGACGACGCCTGTCTCGGCGACGTCGTGATCTCGCTCGACACCGCGAAGCGCCAGGCGGCGCGGCGCGGCATTCCGCTCGCGCGCGAGCTGCGTACGCTGTTGATCCACGGCTGTCTGCACCTGCACGGCCTCGATCACGTGCGGCGCAGCGACCGCGCGCGCATGCGCGCGCTCGAGCGCCACCTCGACTGGGAACTGTCCAGGTTCGAGTGACAGCTCCGATGACTCGAGTGAATCGCACGGCGTTGTCGCTCGCCTTCGCGCTGCTGTTCGCGCTGTCGTTCGCGTTCCGCGCGGGCGACCTGCGCTGCGACGTCGGGGCGGTCGCGGCCTGGCTCGCGTTCGCGCCGCTCTGGCTCTTGGTTCGCGGAGAGGGCCCGCGGGTCGCGTTCCGGCGCGTGTTCCTCGCGGCGTGGCTCGGCTATGCAGCCGTGTTCTGGTGGCTGTTCATCGTGATCACCGTCTACGGGCGCGCGCCCGCGATCGCCGGCGTCGCGGGTACGATCACGGTCGCGGCCTACTGCGCGCTGTGCGCCGCGGCGGGCGCGGCGCTCGCGGCGGCGCTCGCGCCGCATGCTGGTCGCGCGGCGCCGCTGCTGCTGCCCGCGGCCTGGATCCTCGCCGACCGCGTCCGCGCGCTCGAGTCGGTGGCGGCGTTCCCCTGGGCCTTCCTCGGCTACGCCGCCCATGCCGACGCGCCGCTGCGCGGGCTCGCGTCACTCTCCGGTGTATACGGGCTGTCGTTCGCCTTCGCGCTCGGCGGCGTGCTGCTCGCGGAGCGCCGCGGCGCCGCGGCGCTCGCGCTCGTCGCCGGCGCGCACGCGGTCGGCTGGCTCGCGCTGCCGGGCGCGCTCGCGCCAGCGGCCGTGCCGCCGCTGCGCGTGGCGCTGGTCCAGGGGAACATCGAACAGAGCAAGAAGTGGGATCCGGCGTTCGAGGCGCAGAACTTCCAGGTCCAGCTCGAGCTGACCCGCGAGGCGCTCGCGCAGCGTCCCGACGCGATCATGTGGCCCGAGGCCGGCTTCCCAGGCTTTCTCCTGACTCCCGAGCAGGAGCCGAGATACCCGTTCCTGGCGGAGTCGCAGCTCGCGTTCCGCGATCCGCTGCTCGCGCTCGCGCGCGAGCAGCACGTGTCGCTCATGATCGGCGCGCTCGGCCTCACGGTCGTGCCGGGGCAGCGCATGCCGCTCTTGCACAACAGCGTCTTCGTGATCTCACCCGAGGAAGGCCTCGCCGACCGCCACGACAAGACGGTGCTGGTGCCGTTCGGCGAGTACGTCCCGCTGCGCTTCCTGTTCGGCTCGCTGCAGGCGGTTGCCTCGGGCCTGGCCGAAGTCGGCGATCTCACTCCCGGCGAAGGGGTGCGGCAGCCGCGCGGCCTCGGCCGGCTCGGCACGGAGCATGCTCCTGCGGTGCTCATTTGTTATGAAGTCGTCTATCCCGGCGTGGTGAGGAGGGCAGTGCGCGACGGCGCGCGCCTCTTGCTCAACACGACCAACGACGCCTGGTACGGTCGGTCGAGCGCGCCTCATCAGTTTCTGGCGATCGCCCAGCTGCGCTCGGCGGAACACGGGCTGCCGATGCTGCGCGATGCCAACACGGGGGTGAGCGCCTTGATCGATGCGAGCGGAGCGGTGCTGGAGGAGACGCCGATCTTCGAGCGGCGGCTGCTCGTGGTCGACGTGCCCCCCGCTCGCGCCAGCGCCACGCTCTACACGCGCGTCGGTGACTGGCCGCTGTACGCGTCGGCCGCGCTGCTCGTCGCCATGGGAGGGAAGGCCTTTGTCGGACGACGCCGGCGCTAGGCTGCGCGAGCTGCGCGACGAGTTGCCCCAGCTTCGCGAGCGATTCGCGGAGCTGCGGAGGGTTCTTTGACGTCGCCGCGAAGCAGGCGAAGCTCGAGGAGCTCCAGCAGCGCGCCGCAGATCCGGAGCTGTGGGCCGATCGCGAGCGCGCGGAACGCACCCTGCGCGAGCAGCGCGAGCTAGAGCGCAGCGTGGCGTTCTACACCGAGACGGAGCAGCAGCTGCGCGACCTCGAAGACACCCACGAGCTGGTCGCGATGTCGACGCAGGGAGAGGCCGCTGCGGTGCTCGCGGACCTCGAGCGCCAGCAGGCCGTGCTGCGGGCTTCGCTCGAGGAAGCCGAGCTGTCGCGCATGCTTTCCGGCGAGCACGACGCCCTGGACGCGATCGTCTCGATCACCGCGGGCGCCGGCGGCACCGAGTCACAGGACTGGGCCGAGATGCTGATGCGCATGTATCTGCGCTGGTGCGAGCGCCACGGCTATGCGGTCGAGGTGGTCGACATCCAGCCCGGCGAAGAGGCCGGCATCAAGGGAGTCACCTTCACGGTGAAGGGCCAGTACGCGTACGGCCGGCTGCGCAGCGAGATCGGCATCCACCGCTTGGTGCGCATCTCGCCGTTCGACGCGCAGAAGCGCAGACACACCAGCTTCGCCTCGCTCTCGATGACTCCGGACATCGGCGACGACATCGAGGTCGATCTCGACGAGAAGGACCTGCGCATCGACACCTATCGCGCCGGCGGCGCCGGCGGCCAGCACGTGAACAAGACCGATTCGGCGGTGCGACTCACCCACCTGCCCTCGGGCATCGTGGTGCAGTGTCAGAACGAGCGCAGTCAGCACAAGAACAAGGCGCAGGCGCTGAAGATCCTGCGCGCGAAGCTGTACGAGAAGGCGCGGCTCGAGCACGAGGCCGAGATCGAGCGGCTCGGCGGGGAGCGGAAGAAGATCGACTTCGGCAGTCAGATCCGCTCCTACACGCTGCATCCGTCGCAGCGGGTGAAGGACCACCGCACCGGCGTCGAGGTGCACAACGCGAGCGGCGTCCTGGAGGGCGAGCTGGATCCGTTCATCCGCGCGTTCCTGCTCTCGGGCGAGAAGTAGACTTGGCGACGGAAGCGGAGATACTCGCGGCGCGGCGCACGAGCGCGGCGCAGCTGCGCGAGCGCGGCGTCGACTTGTTCCCGGCGCGCGTGCCGCGGGACCGCACGCCGATCGCGGAGATCCAGGCGCGCTTCGGCACCGCGGACGCGGCGGCGCTCGAGCGGATCGAGGACACCTTCAGCGTCGCGGGCCGAATCGTCGCGCTGCGCGCGTTCGGCAAGATGGCCTTCGCGACCTTGCAGGGCGACGGCGAGCGCCTGCAGCTCTGGCTGCGCCAGGACCTGCTCGCCCCGCCGCAGTGGGAGCAGTTCCAGAGCTACGAGGTCGGTGACTTCGTGTTCGCGCGCGGCAAGCTGGTGCGCACCAAGAAGGGCGAGCTGTCGCTCGAGGCGCGCGAGCTCGGCTTTCTCGCCAAGGCCTACCGGCCGCTGCCCGAGAAGTGGCACGGCCTGCAGGACGTCGAGGCGCGCTACCGCCAGCGCTATCTCGACGTCCTCACCAACCCCGAGTCGCGCCGCGCGTTCGTGATCCGCTCGCGCATGATCAGCGCACTGCGCGAGTATCTCGACACCCGCGGCTTCCTCGAGGTCGAGACGCCGATCCTGCAGCCGATCTACGGCGGCGCGAACGCGCGCCCCTTCACCACCCTGCACAACACCTACGACCAGCAGCTGTTCCTGCGCATCTCCTTCGAGCTCTACCTGAAGCGCCTGGTCGTGGGCGGCTTCGACCGGGTCTACGAGATCGGCCGCGACTTCCGCAACGAGGGCGTCGACCGCAAGCACAACCCCGAGTTCACCATGCTCGAGGTCTACCAGGCTTACGCCGACTACCACGACATGATGGAGCTGGTGGAGGGCCTGGTCGCGCTGGCGGCGGAGCGCGCGCTGGGCCGGCCGACGGTCGAGCGGGACGGGGTGAAGATCGATCTCTCCCAGCCCTGGCCCCGGCGCAGCATGACGGAGCTGATCCGCGAGGCCTCCGGGATCGACATCGAGCGCGCGGCGGACCTGGACTCACTGCGCGCCGCGGTGAAGCAGGCGCGGGTCGCGAACGTCGATCCCCAAACGGTCAACACCTGGGCGGGTCTGGTGGACGCGGTCTTCTCCGAAACGGTCGAGCCGGCGCTCGTGTCGCCGACGTTCGTCGTCGACTACCCGGCGGCGCTCTCGCCGCTCGCCAAGCGCGACCCGGCTCGCCCGCACATGGTCGAGCGCTTCGAGGGCTTCATGGGCGGGATGGAGATCTGCAACGCGTTCAGCGAGCTGAACGACCCCGACGACCAGCGCGTGCGCTTCCAGGAGCAGGCCGAGGCCAGCCGGCGCGGCGATCTCGAGGCGCAGCCGCTCGACGAGGACTTCCTGCGCGCGCTCGAGCACGGCATGCCGCCGACCGGTGGCATGGGGCTCGGGGTCGGCCGACTGGCGATGATCCTCACCGGCGCGAGTCACTTGCGCGAGGTGAAGCTCTTCCCCCACCTGCGGCCGCGCGATGCTTGAGATCCTCGGGCGCGGTCTCGGCTTCGTCTCCGCGAGCCTGGTGGCGCTGATCGCCCTCGGCTTCGGGGCGATGTTCCTGTTCTTCTCCGGCTCCGCGGCGCTGATCCTCGGTCACTTCCTGCGCTTCGTGACTTCCCCGCGGACGGGCTTGCCGGCGATCGTGCTGTCGAGCGCGGCGGTCGGCGCGCTGGCGCTCGCGCTGCACGCGCCGGTCTGGTGGTGGCCGGCGGCCGCGCAGCTCGTGTCAGCGCTCGTCGCCTGGGCGGTCGTGGTCGTCGTGAATCAGCTGCCCGCGCTGCGCCGCGCGCTCGCGCTGGGCGTGGGCGGGGTGCTCCTGCTCTGCGGGCTGCTGTTCGTCGTCTCACTCGCTGCCCCGACCATGAATGGCGTCGGTCAGGGCGGGGCGCTGGTGGCCGCCCTCGTCGTCACGATCGGCGCGCTGGGCCTCTGGCCGCTCGTGCTCGCGGGGCTCGTGGAGCACCGGCGTGTGAAGCCGGTCGAGTGGTTCGTGGGGCTGCGCTATCTCGTCGCGCGCCGCCGCCAGACGTTCATCTCGGTGATCTCGGTGATCTGCGTCGTCGGCGTCGCGCTGGGCGTCGCGGTGATCACCGTCGTGCTGTCGGTGATGAACGGCTTCTCGTCGATGTGGGAAGAGAAGGTGATCGGCGCGCGCGCGCACTTCTCGGTGCTGTCGCGCGCCGGCGACATCGCCAACTACCACGAGCTCACCGAGCAGGTGCGCGAGATGCCGGGCGTCCTGGGCGCGACGCCGTTCCTCGCCACCGACGCGATCCTGCGCGGCCACGAGGGAGGCCTGCAGGCGATCGTGCTCAAGGGCGTCGAAGCCGACTCCGTCGGCGAAGCGACGCAGCTCGTGCAGACGATCCGCGCCGGGTCACTCGCCGACCTCGACCCGGATCCGAAGGGCGACGAGATCGGCCGCCTGCCCGGGCTGATCGTGGGCGCGGAGATCGCGAACCGGTTCCTGTTGCGCGTCGGCGATCCGCTGGTGCTGATCTCGCCGATGGGCGGCCAGCCGACGCCGCTCGGGCCCGCGCCGCGGCTCGAGCGCTTCCGCGTCGCCGGCGTCTTCCGCTCCGACTTCTTCCAGTTCGACGAGACCTTCGTGTACGCGAGCCTCGCGGGCGCGCAGAAGTTCATGAAGCTCGGAGACGTCGCGCAGGGCATCGAGGTGCGCACCGTCGACGCGTACCGCTCGCGCGCGATCGCGGGCGAGGTCGAGAGCGCGCTCGATGCGAACGGCATCTACTACACGCGTGACTGGAAGGACTACTTCCCCGGCTTCTTCCAGGCGCTGAAGACCGAGCGCGTGATGATGTTCGTGCTGCTCAGCTTCATCATGGTGGTCGCCGGCTTCATCATCGTCGCGACCTTGATCATGATGATCATGGAGAAGTCACAAGACATCGCGATCCTGAAGACCATGGGCTGCGCCGACGACGGGATCCTGCGCGTGTTCGCGATCGAGGGCTTCCTGATCGGGATCGTCGGGCTCGCGCTCGGCATCGGCATGGGGCTGGTGATCACCTGGAATCTCGACGTGATCCAGAGCGGTGTGGAGCGCACGTTCGGCTTCGACGTCCTGCCGGCGAACGTCTACCAGCTGCAGCGCCTGCCGCACGCCGTCGAGCCGATGCAGCTCGCGCTCATCTCCGTGATCGCGATGGTGCTCTCGATCGGCGCGACGCTCCTGCCGTCGTGGCAGGCGTCGCGCCTCGATCCCGCGGAGGCGCTCCGCTATGAGTGAGCTCGAGGCCACGGGCGTCGTGAAGCGCTTCGTGCTCGGCGACGAGACGATCGAGGTGCTCGCCGGCGTGAATCTCAAGCTCCGGCCCGGCGAGTCACTCGCGGTGCTGGGCGTCTCGGGTGCCGGCAAGTCGACGCTCCTGCACATCCTCGGCGGACTCGAGCGGCCGACGGCGGGCGAGGTGCGCTTCGGGGGGCGCGACTTGTACACGCTCCCGCAGGACGAGGTGGCGGCGTTCCGCAATCGCTCGCTCGGCTTCGTGTTCCAGTCGCACCACCTGCTGCCGGAGTTCGACGCGCTCGAGAACGTGATGATGCCCTGCCTGCTCGGCGGCATGCCCAAGCGCGAGGCGCGCGAGCGCGCGCGCGCGATCCTCGATCAAGTCGGCCTGGCGCACCGCCTGCACCACGGGCCGGGCAAGCTCTCGGGCGGCGAGCGCCAGCGGGTCGCGATCGCGCGCGCGCTGGTGCAGGGTCCGGCGGTCGTGCTCGCGGACGAGCCGACCGGCAACCTCGACCCGCACACCGCGGACGACGTCGTGGATTTGTTCCTGCGCCTGAACGCGCAGGCGCAGACCGCCCTGGTGCTCGTCACGCACAACGAAAAGCTCGCGAACCGCCTGGCCAAGAAGCGCTATCTGGTCGAGGGCAGGCTCGAGTCCTAGCGGATGTCCTCCCCGGGTCCCCCTCGGGTACACTGCGGCGCCGCTCCGAAGTGGGCGCCGCAGCTAAAGATGTTCCAACTCCGCCCAAAGCTCCGCACGCGTCCTCCCGGGATGCGCTAGTGACACGGCTTCGTGTCGCCGCGCTCGCCGCGTGCGCCCTCGCGCTCGCCGGCAGGGCGCTCGCGCAGGACCCCGGCCCGATCGATCTCGGCGCGACCCCCGCGGAAGCGGCGCCCGCGCCGCAGCCGGAAGTGTCCGGCGTGGGCGCAGTGGTCTCCGAGGTGCGTGTCTCGGGCAACCGGCGCATCGAGGCGGACGCGGTGAAGGCGGTGGTCGGCACCAAGGTCGGCGAGAAGGTCTCGGAGAAACGCCTCTCGGAGGACGTGAAGCGCATCTACGCGCTCGGCTTCTTCCACGACGTGCGCGTCGAGCTCGAGCGCGGGCCGAGCGGCGGCGCGATCGTCGTGTTCGAGGTGCAGGAAAACCCGGTGATTCGCCAGGTCAGTATCTCGGGCAACGAGGAGATCGCGTCCGACGACATCAAGGAGAAGCTGACGATCACCGTGGGCTCCACGGTCGACTATCCGCTGCTGCTCGAGAACAAGGCGCGCATCGAGGCGCAGTACCAGGCGAAAGGTTACTACCAGGCCAAGGTGACTTACGTGCTCGAGCCGCAGGGCGAGGGCTCGGTCGGCGTGAACTTCGACGTCGTCGAGGGCAAGAAGCTGAAGCTCCGCGAGGTGGACTTCCACGGCAATCAGGCGTTCAGCGCGCGCGAGCTGCGCGGCGCGATGCAGACCAAGGTCTGGACGATCACGTCCTGGGTGACACAGATGTGGGACAACTCGGGCCTCTACGCCGAGCCGCTGTTCTACCAGGACCTCGACAAGATCCAGCGCATGTACATGGACAAGGGCTACATCCGCGTGCAGATCGGCGAGCCGCAGGTCTCGGTCACCGACGAGGGGATCAAGGTCGCGGTCGACATCAACGAGGGCGCGCAGTACCGCGTCGGCACGATCGACGTGCTCGGCGACGAGACGATGGACCGCGACAAGCTGCTCGAGCTGATCCAGCAGAAGACGGGCGAGGTGTTCAGCCGCTCGAAGCTCACCGGCGACGTCGACCGGCTGCGCGCCTTCTACGGCGACCGCGGCTTCTACGACGCCTCCGTGAATCCGATCACGCAGGTCGATCCCGAGAAGCTCACGGTCGCGTGCAACTTCGAGGTCAAGAAAGGCGAGCTCTACTTCGTCGACGGCATCGACCTGCACGGCAACACGCGCACGGCCGACACCGTCGTGCGTCGCGAGCTCTCGATCTCCGAAGGCGACATGTACTCCGCAGCCGCGGTCGCGCGCAGCAAGGCGCGCGTGCAGCGGCTCGGTTACTTCGAGGAGGTCGAGATCGCCGCGAAGCCGTCCGACGAGCCGCACCGGGTCGCGATGGCGGTCGACCTGGTCGAGCGCCCGACCGGCAGCTTCAGCTTCGGCGCGGGCTTCGGCTCCGTCGACGGCTTCATCATCTCGGGCTCGGTGCGCCAGGACAATCTGTTCGGCACCGGCCGCTCGCTCTCCGCCGGGGTCGACCTCGGCTCGATCAACAAGAGCTTCTACGTCCGCTTCATCGAGCCGTACCTGTTCGGCAGCGCCTCGAGCCTCTCGCTCACCGCGCAGAACGCGACCAGCCAATACGTCGACTTCTCGGAGAAGCTCACCGGCGCGAGCCTGAGCCTCTCGTACCCGCTCGACGAGTCGTACTCGTATCTGTCCTCGGGCTACGCGTTCTCGGGTCGCCAGATCACCGGCTTCACGTCATTCCAGGCCGCGTCGCTGCTCGAGCGCGAGGAGTTCCAGGGCAAGACGACGACCTCGCTGGCCACGTTCTCGTGGCGCCGCGACACGCGCGACGACCTGCGCTTCCCGAAGAGCGGCAGCATCTCGGGACTCGCGCTCGAGGTCGCGGGGCTCGGCGGCTTCTCGAAGTTTCTGCGCATGGAGGCGCGCACGACTCAGTTCTTCCCGCTCAAGCGCTGGCTCGGCTTCGAGTCGACGTTCGTGTTCAACTCGCGCGTCGGCTACGTGCTGCCCTGGAACACCATCTCCGACTTCACCCTGCCGAACTGCGCCGGAGGCGTGCTGGCTGCGTGCCCGGCCGCGGGGACGTCGTCTCAGGTCGCGTACCTCGCGCAGATCGACACCGACCTGCAGCTGCCGCTCACCGAGCGCTATTTCCTGGGCGGCATCGGCGCGTTCCAGGTGCGCGGCTTCAAGCAGCGCTCGCTGGGTCCGCGGCGCACGATCCTGCGCCAAACCACCAACAAGAAGACCGGCTCGGTGACGTTCACGCCCTTTGGCCGCGACTCCGTGACCGGCGTCTGCGGCAAGGGCAGCATCTGCAACGACATCACCGACAAGGAGATCGGCGACTTCGAGAACTTGAACGCCACCGACGTCATCGGCGGCAACTCGATGATGCTGATCAACCTGGAGCTGGACTTCCCGATCTCGGAAGAGATGGGACTGTCCGGCATCGTGTTTCTCGACATGGGCAACGCATTCGCGGAGAACGACTACATCAACCCGGCCCAGTTTCGCTTCGGCACCGGCGCGGGCATTCAGTGGTTCAGCCCGTTCGGGCCGATCATGGTCATACTCGGCATCCCGCTCGATCCGATCGCCAACGAGCAGAGCTCCGTATTCGAATTCTCGCTCGGCGGTCAGCAGTACTAGCCCGCTCGGCTTTCGCTCCGGGCCGCGAAACGGCACGGTGTAGCCCACAAAAGGAGACTCCATGCATTGCCTCACTCGACGCGCCGGCCTGCGCCTCGGCCTGGCGCTCGCTCTCTTCGTTCCCGCGCTCCCCGCCGCCGCCGACTTCAAGCTGGCGCTGGTCGATCGCCAGCGCGCTCTGATCTCGAGCGACAAGGGCAAGGAGGCGGAGAAGACGCTCACGCAGCTCCAGGACAAGAAGAAGAAGGAGCTCGAGCCGCGCTCGAACGCGTGCAAGAAGATCCAGGAAGACACCGAGTCACAGAAGTTCGTGATGTCGGACGACGCGCTGCAGGAGAAGGCGATCGAGTATCAGCGCTGCGGGCGCGATCTCGAGCGCGACGTGCAGGCCGCGAAGGACGAGTTGGTGGTCGCGCAGCAGAAGCTGCTCCAGCCGATCGCCAAGAAGCTGGAAGAGGTCGTGACCGCGATCGGCAAGGAGAAGTCGTTCGACTTGATCCTCGACCGCTCGACCCCCGGCGTGCTCTACTCGCCGGAGGCGCTCGACGTGACCGACCTCGTGATCAAGCGGCTCAACGGGAACTGACTTGGAGAAGGGCCCCCTCGGCAGCGAACGCATCCTCGAGCTGCTCCCGCATCGCTACCCGATGCTGATGATCGATCGGGTGCTGGAGCTGGGCGAGAACTACGTGCGCGCGGAGAAGCTCGTGTCGGCCAGCGAGCCCGCGCTCCAGGGTCACTTCCCGGGCCGGCCCATCTTCCCCGGCGTGTTGATCATCGAGGCGATGGCGCAGGCGGCCGCGATCTGGGCGGCGCTCTCGTCCGAGGCGATGAGCCAGAAGCTGTCGGTGCTCGCCGGCGTGGACGGCGCGCGCTTCCGCCGCCAGGTGTTTCCGGGGGACGTGCTGCAGCTCGAGGCGCGCACGCTCGCGGCGCGCTCGAAGCTGGTCAAGATCGAGGCGAAGGCCAGCGTCGGAGGAGAGATCGTCGCGGAGGCGGTGCTGCTGGCCGCGTTCGTGCCGAAGATGGGGGGGGAGCCATGAAACGGATCCATCCGAGCGCGATCGTCGATCCGGGCGCGGAGCTCGCGGAGGGCGTCGAGATCGGCCCGTTCTGCGTCGTCGGTCCGAACGTGCGCCTGGGGGAGGGCGTCGTGCTGCGCTCGCACGCGGTCGTCTCGGGCTACACCGAAGTGGGTCGCGAGACGCAGATCTTCCCGTTCGCCGCGCTCGGCGAGGCGCCGCAGGACGTGAAGTACAAGGGCGAGCCGACCCGCCTCGAGATCGGGGCGCGCAACATGATCCGCGAGCAGGTGACGATCCACCCCGGCACCGCCGTCGGCGGCGGCACCACGCGCGTCGGCGACGACAACCTGATCCTGGTGAACTCGCACGTCGGGCACGACTGCATGGTCGGCAGCCACGTCATCATGGCGAACAACGTGATGCTCGCGGGCCACGTGGTGATCGAGGACTTCGTGTATCTCGCGGGCGGGGTCGCGGTGCAGCAGCACGTGCGCGTCGGTGAGTCCGTCATGGTCGGCGGTCTCTCGGGACTCACTTCGGACGCCGCGCCGTTCACCATGGTGAACGGCTGGCCCGCGCGCGTGGTGAAGATGAACCGCATCAACCTCGAGCGCCGCGGCATCGCAGCGGCGCGCATCGAGGACGTGGAGCGCGCGTTCCGCATCATCTTCCGCGAGGGCCTGCACGCGCGCACCGCGTTCGAGCGCGTGCGCGCCGAGCTGCCGAGCTCGCCCGAAGCGGAGCGCATGGTCGCCTTCCTCGAGAAGTCGGAGCACGGTTTCGCGCGGCGCCGCTAGCGCGGCGCCGGCGGGACCGCGGCCGCGATGGCGGTGCTGGGGCTGATCGCGGGCAGCGGGCCGCTGCCGTTCGAGGTGGCGCGCGCCGCGCGCGAGCGCGGGCTCTCGGTCGCGATCGCGGCGATCGAGGACAACGCCGACCCCGCGATCGAGCGCGAGGCCAGCGGCAGGTTCGCCTGGCTGAACGCGGGGGAGCTCGGCAAGCTGATCGAGTTCCTGCGCGGCGCCGGCTCCGGCGAGGTGATCCTCGCGGGCGCCGTCAGCAAGCGCGCGCTGCTCGCCGACCCTTCGCGGCTCCGGCCCGATGCGCGCGCGCTCGCCCTGCTGTCCCGGCTCGGCGCGCGCGGCGACGACGCGATCCTGCGCGCGGTCGCCGACGAGCTCGCGGCGGAGGGACTGCCCGTGGTCGCGTCGACGCGCTACCTCGAGAGCCGGATGACACGGCGCGGTGTAATTGCCGGCAGCGAGCCCGATGCGGCGCTGCGCGCGGACTTCGCGCTCGGCCTGCGCGTGATCGCGAGCCTCGGCCCGCACGACGTCGGCCAGGCGTGCCTGGTGCGCCAGGGCACGGTGCTCGCCGTCGAGGCGCTCGAGGGGACGGACCGCATGCTGCGGCGCGGGGCGGAGTTCGGCACGGGCGCGGCGCTGGTGAAGGCCGCGAAGCGCGATCAGGACATGCGCTTCGACGTGCCCGTGATCGGCCCGACGACGCTCGAGGTCGCGAGTGAGTGCCGGCTGCGCGCGATCGGGCTCGAGGTCGGGCGCACGCTCGTGCTCGACCCGGAGCGCACGCTCCCGCTCGCGCAGGCCGCCGGCATCGCGCTCGTCGGACTCGGGCCCGAGGACGCATGAGCGCGCCGCGCATCGCGGTCGTCGGCGTCGGTCACATGGGCGGGCTGCACGCCGAGAAGCTCGCGCAGCTCTCGCTCTCCGGCGTGCTCAGCTTCGCCGGCGTGTGTGACACCGATCCGGCTCGCGCCGCGGAGGTCGCGCAGAAGCTCGGCACGCGCGTGATCCAGCGCGCGGAAGCGCTCGCGGCGCTCGCGGACGCGGCGATCGTCTCCGTGCACACCAGCGAGCACGCGCGCGTCGCGGCGCTGTTGCTCGACGCCGGCGTCGACTGTCTGGTCGAGAAGCCGATCGCGACGACGCGCGCCGAGGCCAAGCTCCTGGTCGAGCGCGCGCGCGCGCGCGGCCGCATCCTGCAAGTCGGCCACATCGAGCGCTTCTCGCGCGCCTTCCGCGCGATCCGTCCCGCGCTCGGCCGGCCGCGCTTCATCGAGGCGCACCGCATCGGCCCGTATCCCGCGCGCGCGACCGACGTCTCGGTCGTGCTCGACCTGATGATCCACGACCTCGACATCGTCGCGGAGCTCGCCGGCCCGGACGCGGAGCGCGTGGAGGCGGTCGGCGTCGCGGTGCTGTCGAAGACCGAGGACATCGCGAACGCGCGGCTCAAGCTCGCCGGCGGCTGCGTCGTGAATCTCACCGCGAGCCGCGTGTCGCTCGAGCGGCTGCGCAAGGTGCGCCTGTTCCAGTCGGACGCGTACGTGTCACTCGACCTGGGCGAGAACAAGATTACCCTGGTCCGCCGCGAGGGCGCGATCGGCGGCGCCAAGCCCCCGCGCATCGTCGCGGAGAAGCTCGAGTTCGACGCCGCGGACGCCTTGCTCGCGCAGGACCGCGCGTTCGCCGAGAGCGTGCGGACGCGCGCCGAGCCCGAAGTCAGCGGCGAGGACGGCATGCGCGCGCTCGACCTGGCGCTGCGCATCCAGGAGGCGATCGAGCCGATCGAGGTCGACGCGTGAAGCTCTTCCTGTCGACGGCGGACGCGTCGGGAGACCTGCACGCGGCCGCGTTCGTCGAGGCCCTGCGCAAGCGCGTGCCTGCGCTCGACGTCTTCGGCCTCGGCGGCAGCGCGCTCGCGGCCGCCGGCTTCCGCTCGCTGGTCGCGCAGTCGGAGATCGCGGTCGCGGGGCTCAGCGAGGTGCTCGGCAGCGCGCGCCGCGTGCTGGGCGCCTACACACGATTGCGTCGCGCGCTCAGCACGGAACGCCCGGAGCTCGCGGTCTTCGTCGACTCACCCGACTTGAACCTGCCGCTCGCGTCGGTCGCGAAGCGCAACGGGATTCCGGTGCTCTACTACGTCTCGCCCCAGGTCTGGGCGTGGCGCGCGGGCCGCGTGCGCAAGCTCGCGCGCCGCACCGACCAGATGGCGGTGATCTTTCCCTTCGAGGCGGCGTTCCTGCTCGCCGCCGGCGTGCGCGCGGATTTCGTCGGCCACCCGCTGGTCGACCGCCTCGCGTCGCTCGCGCACGAGCGCGACCGCTCCGGGCTCGCGCGCGCCCTCGGCCTCGACCCCGGGCGGCCGGTGCTCGGTCTCCTGCCCGGCAGCCGGCACAACGAGGTGGAGCGCAACTGGCCGCTCATGCGCGACGCGGCGCTCCTGCTGCGCGGCGCGATTCCCGAGCTGCAAGTCCAGCTGATCGTCGCGCCCACGCTCGATCCGGAGAGCTTCGACGTCCCCGAGGGCGTGCGCGTGGTGCGCGGCCGCTCGCACGAGGCGATGGCGGTGTCGACGTGTCTCGTCAGCGCGGCCGGCACGGCCACGATCGAGGCGGCGATCCTCGGCGTGCCGCTCGTCGTCGCGCACCGCACGAGCCCAGTCACCTTCGAGCTGG
>DATFUE010000013.1:0-2777 GCA_035261165.1 Myxococcota bacterium | reverse complement strand
CTTCTGCCTGCTCGATCACCTCTCGCAGGGCCGGGCGATCCTCGGCATCGGCCGCGGCCTCGGACGCATCGAGTTCGACGGCTTCCGCGTGAACATGAACGAGTCGCGCCGGCGCTTCGTCGAGTACACCGAGGCGATCCTGTCGGGCCTCGAGAAGGGCGTGCTGGAGTACGACGGCGAGCTCTACAAGCAGCCGCCCGTTCGCCTGCGGCCGCAGCCGTTCGCGTCCTTCAAGTCGCGCACGTTCGCTTCCGCGATCTCGCCGCAATCGATGGACCTCATGGCGCGGCTCGGCGTGGGTCTCATGGTGATCGCGCAGAAGCCGTGGGAGACGGTGGAGCAGGAGCTGCGCGAGTACCGGGTGCGCTTCCGCGAGCTGAACGGCTGCGAGCCGGCGAAGCCGATTCTGTGCGTGTTCGCGGGTGTGAGTCACGACGCGTCGGAAGCGAGGCGCATGCGCGAGGTCTACCTGCAGCGCTACGCGCGCTCGACGGTCGAACACTACCAATTCGCGAACGCGCGCTTCGAAACGATCGAAGGCTACGAGTACTACGGCGCGCTGGCGCGCAACATCGCCAAGCACGGGCTCGACAAGTTCAACGGATTCCTGGCGGATCTCCAGGTGTGGGGCAACCCACGTGCGGTGACTGCGAAGCTGCTCGACTACGTGCGCCGCACGGACGCCGGAGCGCTGCTCGTGACCCTCGGCTTCGGCGGCATGCCGCACGAAGTCGCGCGCGGCAACTTCAGCTTGTTCGAGCGCGAGGTGCTGCCCGCGCTCCAGGCCCACGACGTCGGCGGAGACGTCGGAGTGACTCACGCTCCCGCCGCCCCGGCCTCCGCGGCATGACGCGTCCTGGCCGCGCTTCGATCTGCTGAGCCGCTCCTGCAGGAATTGGCACGCCCGGCGAGTGCTTTGGCGGCGCGGATCGGGCACCGCAGTGACCAACCTCGCCTCAAGCGATCTGCAGGCGCTGCCGTTCGGAACGCGATGCCCGGAGATCGCACCGCGCTCTTGTTCTCCCCGCCGCTGGCGCCGCTGCCGCTCCCGGCGGACGCGCGCGTCGCGATCGGTCGGGGCCGCGACTGCGAGCTGACCTTGATCACGGACTCGGCGTCGCGGCGACACGCGGAGGTGTACGCGGAAGGCGCGGAGTTCTACGTGCGTGACCTGGGGAGCAAGAACGGCACGTTCGTGAACGGCCAGCCGGTGACTCGGCCGCACGCGCTGAAGCCGGGCGACCGGATCGGCGTCGGCACGACCACGATCACGTTCTGCCGCGTGGAGGGCTCGCTCGAGGGGTTCCTCTCGGACCCTTCGGGCAGCGAGACGATCGTGTTCGCGAAGGGCGCCGCGCGCGAGGTGTTTCGCGGCGAGCTCTCGGAGATTCCCATCTTCGTCGTGCTGCAGATGCTCGAGCTCGGCCACAAGAGCGGCGTGCTCGACATCACTTCCGACCCGGGTCCCGTGCGCATCTGGCTGGGCGACGGCCAGCCACTGCACGCGGAGACCGAGAAGGCGCGGGGCATGGAGGCGGCGCTCGTCGCGATCGGCGCGACGCGCGGCGCGTTCCGCTTCGAGGCGGGCGGCGACCCGCGCGAACGCACGCTGGTGATGTCGATGACGGAGTTCTTGCTCGAAGCCAGCCGGCAGATCGACGAAGCCGACCTGACCTAGATGATCCGCCCCGCGCGGGCGTCGGTATATTTCCCGCGCTCCACCGTCAGCGCGCCGTTCACGATGACCGCGTCGATGCCCACCGCGTCGCGCACGTAGCGATTGGCGTCGCCCGGCACGTCGCCGACGAAGCGCTCGGGGCCGCGCGCGATCGTCTCGGGATCGAACACGACCAGGTCCGCGAACTTCCCGACCGCGATCTCGCCGCGCTCGGCGATGCCCCAGTCGCGCGCGAGCTCGCCGGTGAGTCGGTGCACCGCCCGCTCGAGACTCATGCGCTTGTGCTCGCGCACGAAGCGCTCGAGCAGATAACAGGTGTCGCCCGCGCCGCAGAACTGCGCGATGTGCGCGCCCGCGTCCGACGCACCGATGTGTACCAGCGGGTGCGACAGGATCTCGGCCACCGAGTCGACGTCGGCGTGAATCACCCCGCGGATACAGAACTCGGTCTGCAGCTCGTCCGCGAGCGCGACGTCGAGCATCACGTCCGGGAGACTCACGCCGCGCTCGCCCGCGATCTGCAGCAGCGATCGGCCCGCGAGCGACCGATTGCGCTCGGAGAACACCTCGCCGACGGACGACGCCATGAGCAGCGGCGCGATGCGCATGCCCTCCGCGACCAGCGTCTTGCGATTCGCCGGGTCGCCGAACGCCGCGATGCGCGCGCCGATCGGCAAGCTCATGAAGCGGTTCCAGGTCGGCAGCCCGTACAGGAGGAAGCTGGTCTCCGAGAGGCGCATGTTCAGATCGAACGTGCGCGGCATCGACTGGGCGTAGACGCGGCCGCCGAGGTCGCGCTCGGCTTCGAGCGCAGCGAGCGAGCGGCGCCACGCGTCGCCACTCACCGGGCTCGAGACGATCGGCGCCAGCGAGCACAGCACGCCGGACGCGCGCGAGAGCCGCCCGAGCTCCGCGATGTTCTTCAGCTGCTCCTCGATGTCGATGAAGTAAGGGACGGTCTGCAGCACGCCGCGCCCGCTCTTTGCCATCGCCTGACACAGCGCGGTCTTCTCGCGCTCGTCCGCCCAGCGGCTGGGAACGGGCACCATGTTCTCGTCGATGTCGACGTACGAGATCGAGAGGCCGATCGCGCCCGCGG
>DATFUE010000012.1:0-3218 GCA_035261165.1 Myxococcota bacterium | reverse complement strand
CTCACCAGGAACGCGGCCTCGGCCTCGGGCCAGGGCGCGCGCGCGAGTGATTCGGCGTGGCCGAGCTTCTCCCACAGCTCCTCGGCCAGGTGCGGCGCGAGCGGCGCGAGCAGCAGCACGAACGGCTCGACCAATCCGCGGGTTGCGGGTGCGTCCTTTTCGAGGTCGCGCACGAACACCATTAGCTGGGAGATCGCGGTGTTGAACTCGAGCGCCTCGCAGTCCGCGGTCACTTTGGCGATCGTGCGCGCCAGCAGGCGCCGCTGCTCGTCGGCGCCCGGACCGGGCGCGAAGCTGCGCACGCGGTCGCCTTCCTCGCGCTGCTCCATCACGAGCCGGTAGGCGCGGCCGAGAAAGCGCGCCACGCCGGGGATACCGTCGGTCGACCAGGGCGCGGCCTTGCCGAGCGGCCCGATGAACATCTCGTAGAGGCGCATCGCGTCGGCGCCGAACTCCTCGATGATCTCGTCGGGATTCACCACGTTTCCGCGGCTCTTCGACATCTTCTCGACGACTTCCTCGAGGTCGACGTCGAGCGCGGGGGCGAGCGCGCGCCCGTCCTTCCAGCGCACGTTCTCCGGCTCGACCCACTCCTCCGCGAGCTCGGCGCCCGAGCCGACATGGAGCGGTGTCTCTCCCTCGAAGCGCACGTCGCCGCGCGAGAAATACTTCGGCGCGGGGCCAGAGTCGTCGCGGAACAGGCGGTAGCTCCTGCCCTGGATCATTCCCGGGTTCAGCAGCTTCTGGAACGGCTCCTTGGTGTGCACGAGGCCCAGGTCGTAGAGCACCTTGTGCCAGAAGCGCGCGTACAGGAGGTGCAGCACCGCGTGCTCCGCGCCTCCGACGTACAGATCGACGTTCATCCAGTAGCGCTCGGCCTCGCGCGAGAACGGTGCGCTCTCGTTCCACGGATCGCAGAAGCGCAGATAGTACCAACAGCTCCCGGCCCACTGCGGCATGGTGTTGGTGTCGCGCTTCGCGCTCCGGCCCGTCTCGGGATCTACGACGTCGACCCAGCCACTCGCGCGAGACAGCGGCGACTCGAAGCCCCCGCGCGGCTTGAAGTCGTCGAGCTCGGGCAGGCGCACGGGCAGCTGTGACTCGGACAGGAGCTTCGCCTTGCCGTCTGCGGTGTGAATCACCGGGAACGGCTCGCCCCAGTAGCGCTGCCGGCTGAACAGCCAGTCGTGCAGCTTGTACGAGACCGCTCGCTTGCCCACGCCGTGCTCCTCGAGCCACGTCGCCATCTTCTCCTTGGCTTCCGGGCTGGGGAGGCCGTCGAGGAAGCCCGAGTTCACGGCGACGCCCTCCCCCTCGAACGCGGCCTCGGCGACGTTGCCGCCCTTCACCACCTCGATGATCGGCAGGCCGAAGGCCCGCGCGAACGCATAGTCGCGCGAGTCACCGCCGGGCACGGCCATGATCGCGCCGGTGCCATACGAGGCGAGCACGTAGTCGGCGACCCAGATGGGGATGCGCGCGCCACTCACGGGATTCGTCGCGAACGCGCCCGTATCGACGCCGGTCTTGCTCTTCGCGTCCGCGGCGCGCGCGCGCTCGCTCTTCCGCGCCGCCGCCTCGACGTAGGCGCGCACTGCCCCGCGCCGCTCGGCCGTGGTGAGCTTCTCGACCAGAGGGTGCTCGGGCGCGAGCACCATGTACGTGGCGCCGAACAGCGTGTCGGGCCGCGTCGTGAAGACCTCGATCGACTCACTCGGCCGATCTGCGAGCGGGAAGAACACGCGCGCCCCGACCGACCGGCCGATCCAGTCGAGCTGCATCTTCACGATGTGCTCCGGCCAGTCGACGAGCGCCAGATCCTCGATGAGTCGGTCCGCGTACGCCGTGATGCGCAGCATCCACTGCTTCAGCGGCATGCGGACCACGGGGTATCCGCCGATATCACTGCGACCGTCTCGCACTTCCTCGTTGGCGAGCACGGTGCCCAGCTCGGGACACCAGTTCACCGGCACCTCGGCTTCGTACGCGAGCCCCATCTCGAACAGCTTGCGGAAGATCCACTGGGTCCAGCGCACGTAGCCCGGGTCAGTCGTGTCGATCTCTCGGTCCCAGTCGTACGAAAGGCCGAGCGCCTGCAGCTGCTCGCGATAGCGCGCGATGTTGCGCGCGGTCGTCACCGCCGGGTGTTGGCTGGTCTTCACCGCGTGTTGCTCCGCGGGAAGTCCGAACGCGTCCCAGCCCATCGGATGCAGCACGTTGAAACCGCGCATGCGCTTGTAGCGCGCGTACACGTCGGTCGCGACGTAGCCCTTCGGGTGACCCACGTGCAGCCCCTCACCGGACGGGTAAGGGAACATGTCGAGGACGTAGAACTTCGGCCGCGCGGGATCGATCTCGGCGCGGAACGTCTTGCGCTCGAGCCAAAGCCGCTGCCACTTGGCCTCGAGCCTGCGCGGCTCGTACGACATGCGGCGCATGGTAGCAGCGACATCGGGCTTTGCGCGGCAGTCCAGACCCTCTAGAGTGACGCGAGCGACATGGCCGAACGCAAACCGACACCGAGCGACGGCACTTGGCCCACGCCGGAGCTGTCCGCGGAGGAGCTCGCGCGCAAAGCCGAGTTCTTCGCGCAGCGCGTGCGCGCGCCGGTGCCGAGCCAGACGCGCAGCGTCGCGGACATGGTGCGCGCGTTCTCGGGGATGAGCATTCAGGCGCGCAATCTGGGCAGCTGTTACGAGGTGCTAGAGGGCATGCTGCGCGACCCCGACCGGCCGACGATCCTGCTCGGTGTCGCGGGGCCGCTGATCGCGGGCGGCCTGCGCCAAGTGATTCGCGAGCTCGTCGAGTTCAACCTGGTCGACGTGGTCGTCTCGACCGGCGCGATCCTGTATCAGGACCTGTATCAGGCGCGCGGCTACGCGCACTACCGGGGCTCGACGCAGGTCGACGACGCGGAGCTGCGCGAGCTCTACGTCGACCGCATCTACGACACCTACGTCGACGAGATCGGCTTCGCGAAGACCGACACCTGGATCGGTCACGTCGCGGACACGCTCGCGCCCGGCGCCTACTCCAGCCGCCAGTTCATGGACGTGCTCGCGGACCGCGTCGACGATCCGCTCTCGATCGTCGCCACCTGCCGGCGCTTCGGCGTGCCGATGTTCGTGCCGGCGCTGAACGACAGCTCGATCGGCATCGGACTCACCGAGCACCATCACCGCTGTGTGACGGGCGCGAAGCCGGGGGTCGTGATCAGC
>DATFUE010000011.1:0-3360 GCA_035261165.1 Myxococcota bacterium | reverse complement strand
GTGCTGTTCCTCGCGGCCCGTGGCGCAACGGAGCGTGAGGCGCGCTCGCTGGCCGCCGCGACGCGCCTCCGCGGCGCGCGCGTCTACGCGATAACCGACGACGAAGCGCTGGCGGCGAAGGTGGACGACGCGGTGTTGCTGCGGCGCCGGGTGGGTGAGCTGCTCAGCCCGATCGTGCTCGTCGTCGCGGCGCAGAACGTCGCGGCGCACGTCGCCCGCCGCCACGGCCGCGACCCGGAGAAGCCCGCCGGGCTTTCGAAGGTGACGCGGACCCTCTAGCCGCTCTGGACGCGGCCCGCTTGGGTTTGGTCTCCTTCGCCGGCGCCGCGCGCTTCGCCTGCGCGTCCTCGCGCTCGAACGCGACGCTCAGCTTGTACCCGTACGCCAGCGCGACGCGCTGCAGCGATCGGAGCGACGGAAGGTAGCGCGGATCCTCCATGCGGCGTAGCTGCGTCTGCGAGGTTCCGAGCTTTCGCGCAGCGGCGCGCTCCGAGAGCCCGGCCTCACGCCGCAGGCGCACGACGCCATCGGCCACCGCGGCGGCGAGGGGGTCGGGGCGCCGCGGCTCCTCGGGAGGAGTCGCTGCGACCGGTGTTGGTGTCGGTTCGTTCGGCACGGGGACAAGAGAGTAGCGCCGCCGCTAAGCCTGGGCGAAAACGTCCAGAAGATCGGGTGAATCGGGGTCGTACGCGAACAAGATCGCTCCTTCACAGCCCGCGCTCGATGCCGCGCGCACTTGATCGCGCAGCAGCTGTCGCTCTCCTTTGTATGCCATGAGGCCGCCCCACATCTCAGTGCGTGGCGCAGCCGCGCGCGCACGGGAGAGCACGCGCGCGACTTCCGCCGTGTCGCGCCGGTAGGCCATCGGGCACAACAGATCGACGAGACCCTCCGCCGCCCACTGCGGCCAGTGCTGCAACACGCGGCCTCGCGCGACATCCGGGTCCGGGAACACCGCCGCGGAGATCACGACCCCTGGTCGTGCCTGACGCAGCCGCGTCGCGCCCTCGCGCACGAGCGCGGTGACGTGCTCGTGGTCATTGGGACTCGCCGCGTACGTCACCTGCGGGTACCGCACGTAGTCGTAGTGGAACCCCTCCACCGAATAGCGCGTCACGATGTCGGTGAAGACGGCCAGCGTGTGCTCCCGTGCCGCCGAACTCGCCGGATCGGTGTAGATACCCTCCCAGTCCGACCCTCCGACGGGGTCGAGGTACTTCACGCCGCCCGGCCGCAGCAACCAATCTGGGTGGCGGTTCACGAGGTGTGCCGGCGAGCTCGGCAGGGAGCCGTCCTTGTCCGACCAGACGAAGAACACGTTGCCCCAGGCGTGGATGCGCACGCCCACGGCGGCGCCAAAGCGGACCAGGTGCTCGAGCGGATCGAGGTCGGTGCCGGCGAGCGCCAGCGCCCGCGGCTCGAGCCGCGAGCGGTAATACGCGTCGCCACGTCCGCGGACCTGGACAACGAGGTCGAAGATCCCGCGCGAGGTCGCATCCGCGAGGAGCTCGTCGATCGCGTGCGCGTTCGTGATGCGGTCGCGCACGACCCACAGTGCCTTCCTCATATGTCGGCGAACGTCGCGAGCGTGATGCCGAGGTCCTCGAGCGCGGCACGGACGCGCGGATCGGTAAGGGTCGCGAGCTCGGTCGCGCGTTCGCGCGCGTAGCTCGACCGCCTCGCCAGAGCGTCGTCGGGCTCGCCGGGATGACACATGAGCTCGGTGGTGCCGCCCTTCGCCGCGATGCGCTGGAGCAGCGCGACGAGCGGTTCGACGCCGACCTTGCCCTCGTGCTGGAAGTCGCGCATGAAGTGATCGGGCGTGCGCACGCCGCGCGCGCGCAGCCGGTCGCGCTGCTCGTCGGAGTGGATGCGCGCCGCGGCTCCGGTCTCGTGAGCCAGCCGGCCGATGGCCCACTCGAGCGCGGGGTGATCGTGAACCCAGTGGTGCGAGTCGAGGTGCGTTGGCTCGCGTCCCAGCAGCTCGCGGGCTTTCCGGTATTGCGCGCGGTACTCGACGAGCGCCTCCTCGCGGTCAATGTCACGGGCGAGGAGCGCGATCGGGCGGAAGAATCTCCCATCCTCGTCGACAAGGCTCGGGACGAGCTCGACATCGGCCAGCGGCCGATCGAACGTCACAACGAGATGCACACCCACATCCAGCGAAGGAGCAGCGCGCGCCAGCTTCGCCGCGCCCTCTGTGTGCGGAGCGTTGGTCATGAGCGTCGTCGCGGTGACGATCCCGTCCCGGTGCGCGCGCATGATCCCGGCGGACACGCTCCCCGAGTAGCCGAAGTCGTCCGCGTTGACGATCAGCTTCATCGCTCGAGCGCCTTGCGCACACTCCATCCCGCGGCCTCGAGTCGCGCGCGCGCCTCGTCCTCGCTCAGGCCGGTCTCGTCCCGCACCATGCGCACCGCGCGGTCGCGCAGCTTCGCGTTCGTCGGGCGCAGGTCGACCATGAGGTCGCCGCTCGTTCGGCCCGAGCGGATCATCGCCGCGGTCGAGAGCATGTTGAGCACGAGCTTCGTCGCCGTGCCGGCCTTCAGCCGGCTCGATCCGGCGAGGACCTCGGGCCCGACGTCGACCGCGATCGCGATATCGGCATCCTTCGCAAGAGGCGACGACGCGTCGCACGTGAGTGCGACCGTTCGCGCACCGAGCTCGCGCGCCATGACCATGCCGGCGGTAACGAACTTCGCGCGACCGCTCGCGGAAATGCCGACGAGCACATCGCCCTCACGCACGTGGTCACGGACGGCGCGCGCGCCGACGCTCGAGTCATCCTCCGCCCCTTCGATCGACCGGCGCAGTGCCTCGTCCCCGCCGGCGATGATCCCGCGCACCAGATCCTCGTCGACCCCGAACGTCGGCGGCGCCTCGCTCGCGTCGAGCACGCCGAGCCGCCCGCTCGTGCCCGCCCCGATGTAGCGCAGGCGATGGCCGGCGCGGAACGCCTTCACGATCTCGTCGACCGCGCGCTCGATCGCGGGCAGCGCGGTGCGCACCGCGGCCGGGACTGTCGCATCTTCTTCGTTCATCAGCTCGAGGATCTGGCGCGTCGTGAATGACTCGAGGCCGCGCGCCTTCACGTTGCGCGCCTCCGTCGGTCGGCGTTCGCTCACCTGGGGACTCGCTCCTTCACTTCACGCTCCACGCCAGCCCGGCGGCGAGGCGGGCCGCGCCCATGGCCGGCTCCTCGCGCACGGGCTCGACCGTCGCCTGCGGGAGCAGCCCAAGAAGCTCGAGTTGCACGAGGCGCTGGAGGAGCGAGAGGTTCTCGAAGGCACCGCCCGCGAGATAGACCGGGCCGGCGGCAAGTCCGAGCGTGCGCGCGACCACGGTCGCAGCGCGCGCGAG
>DATFUE010000010.1:0-2290 GCA_035261165.1 Myxococcota bacterium | reverse complement strand
GAGGCGCGGGGCGTGCGTGCGTTCGGAACCGTGGCCGAGCTGCTCGCGGCGCGGGGCGCGCCGGACGTCGCAGTTCTGTGTACGCCGCCGGCGCTCCGGCTCGAGACCGCCGAGCCGCTGCTCCGCGCGGGGACCGACTTGTTGATCGAGCCACCGCTCGCCACCACGCCCGACGACGCGGATCGGATCGCGGAGCTCACCGAGCACATCGACCGTGTCGTGCTCACGATCTCGCGCTTCCGCGCGGAACCGGGCTTGAGTCTGGCGGCGGAACGCATCGCCGCGGGGGCGATCGGGCGCATGTGCGCGCTCGAGATCGCGCTCTCGCACAAGCGCGACGCGCGCGCCGGTTGGCGCGGCGACCCGGCCCTCTCCGGCGGCGGCGTGCTGCTCGAGCTCGGCGGCGACGCGCTCGAGATCGCCGAACGCATCGCGGGTCCGCTCCAGCGCATTCAGCTGGCCGAGAGCGCGAACGCCCAGGGCGCCGAGGTCGAGGACGAAGTGCGCGTCGAAACCGACCACGGCGACGGGCTGCTCGCCAGCCTGCGGCTCTCCTGGAACGACTCGACGGCGCGCCCGATCGCGCGCTGCATCGGCGACCGCGGCGAGATCTCGATCGGCTGGGCGCAGACGTCTCTCGTGCGCGATGACGGCGCGCGCGAGGTGCTCGCGGGGCCGCACGACCCGCACGCGGCGCGGGTCGCCGTTCTGCTCGAGTTCTTGCGCGAACGGCGCAGCCGCCAACGGAACATCGACGCCGGCGCGCAGTCACTCGCGTGGCTTCACGCCGCGTACCGCAGCGCGGCGAGCGGGCGCTTCGAGCTGGCTTAGCGCCCCTCGATCAGCTCGATCTTGTAACCGTCGGGATCCTCGACGAACGCGATCACCGTCGTGCCGTGCTGCATCGGCCCCGGCTCGCGCACGATCTTCACGCCCTGCTCGCGCAGCGCGGCACAGGTCGCCTGGATGTCGGGCACGCCCAGGGCGATGTGGCCGTAGGCGCCGCCCAGCTCGTAGCTCTTCGTGTCCCAGTTGTGAGTCAGCTCGAGGACGGTGTTGTCCGTCTCGTCTCCGTAGCCGACGAACGCCAGGGTGAAGCGCCCGCCCGCGAAGTCGTGCTTGCGCAGAAGCTTCATGCCCAGCGGCCCGGTGTAGAACGCGAGGGAGCGCTCCAGATCGCCGACGCGCAGCATCGTGTGGAGCATCCTCACGCGCGCACCGCCTTCTTCGCGATCAGGTCGTCGAGCTCCTGCCGGAGCCGGACCAGCACCTCGTCGTAGCCGAAGGCGCCGACTTTCTCGCCGCCGCGCTTCATGTTCACGTGGCGCGGCCCGCACCACAGGCCGAGGTCCGCGTCGTCGGTCTCGCCCGGGCCGTTCACGCGGCAGCCCATGACGGCGATGGTCACGTCGTGACTCGCGGCGTAAGTGGTCATCTCGCGCACCTTCTCGGCCAGATCGACGAAGGCCTCGTTCTCGACGCGCGAGCACGACGGGCAGGAGATGATGTTCAGCCCCGTCAGCACCGGCACCGAGCGGAAGCGGCCCTCGCGAATGTCCGCGAGGATCTTGTGGCCGATCACGACCTCTTCGTGCTTGCGGTCGTTCGGGAGCGTGAGTGACACGCGGATCGTGTCGCCGATGCCGCGCGCGATCAGCTGCTCGAAGGCGATGCGCGTCTTGATCTCGCCGCCGGGCAGCAGCCCTGCCTCCGTCACTCCCAGGTGTATGGGCACGTCGGGCCGCTCGCGCGCGAAGCGCTGATTCGCGGCGATCACGTTCGCGGGATCGGAGTCCTTGATCGAGACCACGAAATCGTGGAAGCCGACGTCGTCGAGCATCGCGCAGTGATCGGTCGCGCACGCGACGATGGCGTCGATCGAGTCGTCCGGGAAACGCTCCGCGTACTCGGGCGCGACCGAGCCGCAGTTCACGCCCACGCGCAGCGCGCAGCCCGCGGAACCGGCGACGTCCGCGATCCACTTCACCTTGTCGCGCATCTTCTTGTCGCGCTCGTGGTGGTGCAGGTGACCCGGGTTGTAGCGGAGCTTCGCGACGTGCGGGGCGACCAGCGGCGCCAGGCGGTAGTGCTCCTGCAGGTCGACCACGATCGGAACCGGCGTGCGCTGGTGGATCTCGGCGAGCGCTTCCGCGTCGGCCTTGCTGTCGACCGCGACGCGCACGAGCGCCGCGCCGGCCCTGGCCAGGCGCTCGGCCTGCTCGACCGTCGCGGCCACGTTCTGGGTGTGGGTCGCGCACATGCTCTGCACGGAAATCGCAGCGCCGCCGCC
>DATFUE010000009.1:0-2495 GCA_035261165.1 Myxococcota bacterium | reverse complement strand
CCCCGCGGGACACCCGTCGGTGTTGGCCGGCGTGGTCGGCCTCGCGACGCTGTTCGGAATCACGGAGAACGACGTCTACCTGACGCCCGCGCCGCTGTATCACGCCGCGCCGATCGGCTTCACCGCGTCGATGCAGCGCATCGGCGCGACCGCGGTTGTGCTGCGCCGCTTCGACGCCGAGGAGGTGCTGCGCACGATCGCCGAGCAGCGGGTGACCGCCGCGCAGTTCGTGCCGACTCACTTCCGCCGCTTCCTGACCCTGCCCGAGGAGGTGCGCGCCCGGCACGACCTCTCGAGCCTGCGGGTCGCGATCCACGCCGCGGCCCCCTGCCCGGTCCCGCTGAAGGAGCAGATGATCGCCTGGTGGGGCGACGCGGTCGTCGAGTACTACGGCGGCACGGAGGGCGGCGGCACCTTGATCCGCGCGCAGGAGTGGCTCACGCACAAGGGCTCGGTCGGGCGCCACTGGACCGGCGGTGTCGTGCACCTGCTCGACGAGGAAGGCGTGGAGTTCGACGCGCCCGGCCGCGAGGGCGCCGTGTACTTCGACGCGCCGGCCGACGCGGCGGCGCGCTTCTCCTATCACAAGGACCCCGCGAAGACGGAGTCCACCTACCGCGGGAGCCTCTTCACGATTGGCGACGTCGGCTTCAAGGACGCCGAGGGCTACCTGTATCTCACCGACCGCCAGTCGAACATGATCATTTCGGGCGGCGTGAACATCTACCCGCAGGAGACCGAGAATCACCTGGTCATGCACCCGAAGGTGCGCGACGTCGCGGTGATCGGCGTGCCGAACGAGGACCTCGGTGAGGAGGTGAAGGCCGTGGTCGTGCCCGCGGAGGGGGTCGAGCCGAGCGCAGCGCTGGAGCGCGAGCTGATCGAGTTCTGCCGCGCGAGCCTCGCCCACTACAAGTGCCCGCGCAGCGTGGACTTCGCGAGCGACGTGCCGCGCACCGAGACCGGCAAGATGGCCAAGCGACGCCTGCGCGAGAAGTACTGGGCCGGCAGGGAGAGCAGGATCGTCTGATGAAGCCAGTCACCATCATCGGCAGCTATCTGTCTCCATACGTGCGCAAGGTGCTGGCCGTTCTGCACCGCAAAGGCATCGCGTACGAGATCGACCCGATCACGCCGTTCATGGGCGACGAGCGCTTCTCCAAGCTCTCGCCCTTGCGACGCATTCCGGTGTTGCTCGACGGCGACCTGGCGCTCGCCGACTCGTCGGTGATCTGCGAGTACCTCGAGGAGAAGCAGCCGGCGCCCGCGCTCTACCCGCGCGAGATCGCCGACCGCGCACGCGCGCGCTGGCTCGAGGAGTACGCCGACTCACGGATGGGCGACGTATTCATCTGGCGGTACTGGTACCCGCTCGTCGTGAATCGCTTCGTGTTCGGCGTGGCGCCCGACAAAGGCGAGATCGAGAAGACGACGGCCACGGAGATTCCCGAAGTGCTCGGGTATCTCGAGCGCGAGCTCCCGGCGACGGGCTTCCTGTTCGGCGCCGAGCCGTCCGTCGCCGAGCTCACGATCGCGGCGCTGTTTCGCAACCTCGAGCTCGCGCGCTACCGGATCGACGAGGTGCGCTGGCCAAAGATCGCGGCGTTCGTCGCGCGGGCATCGGCGCGCGACGAGCTCGCGCGGCTGCGGCCCTTCGAGGAAGTCATGCTGAAGACGCCGCCCGCCCGACACCGATCGGCGCTGGCCGAGCTGGGCGCGCCGCTGAGTCGAGATACTTGCGACACCGGCGTGCCGCGCCGGGGAATCATGCGGGTCTAGGCGGACGCGCCCCACGGGACCATCTGTCCGAGTCCGTGGACGAGTTTCTCGTTGATGTCGCTCGCCTGATGCACGTGCTTCGGAGGCGAGTGGAACGTCGCGTACGGCTTGCAGCGCAGGACCACGCGCTTCTCCTGCTTCGCGCCCGCCTCGACCATGGGCCTGACCGCCTCGGGCATGGCCTTGCCCGCCATCACCCCCGCAATCTTCAGCATCAGATCGACCACCGAAGCGGGGTCGGTCTCGACTTGCGCTCGACAGTAGACGAGCAAGTAAGTCAGGGGCCACTTCTCGTCGAGCACGCAGAGGGAGATCCTCCCGTCGCGCGCGATGGCCTTCGCCTTCGCGCGGCCCGCCATGGTGGAGACGAGCACGTCGTCGCCTTCGGCGACATAGTAGACCACCGACATCGACGGACCGTGATCTCGCCGCGCGTAGCCGAGAATCGCGGTACGGTGCGCGCGCACGAACTCTCTGCGTTCTTCAGGACTCACTTCTTGCCTCCTCGCGGCTGAACCGCCGCCGGCCCGAACAGCAACGCGACGATCGCGTCGGCGTGCGCCTCGATCGCCTCTTTCCGCATCGGATCCTCACCCGTCAAGCGGCGGACCTCCGGCGCCATGACGAACAGGTGCGATGCGGCGCCAAGCAGCAGATAGTGCAAGTGAGTCGCGGGAAGGCGCGGCAACGCGCCCTCGGCCTGAGCGGCTTCTAGC
>DATFUE010000008.1:0-2887 GCA_035261165.1 Myxococcota bacterium | reverse complement strand
CCCTTCGATCGGCGCCTGGTGGTGCTGCACCGCTTCACCTGTTTCTGGGCGTCGCTCTACACCTGGCTGAACCCGGCGTGGCCGGTGACGATCCAGGGGCGCGAGCACATTCGCCCCGGCGTCGCCTACGTGATTACCTCGAACCACCAGTCTTTCGTCGATATTCTGGTCTTGTTCCGCTTGTTCCGTCACTTCAAGTGGGTGTCGAAGGTCGAGAACTTCCGCGTGCCGTTCATCGGCTGGAACATGTCGCTGAACCGCTACATCCCGCTGGTGCGCGGCAAGCGCGAGAGCGTGGCGCGCATGATGCAGATGTGCGAGGCGACGCTCTCCGCGGGCAGCTCGGTGATGATCTTTCCCGAGGGCACGCGCTCGGTGGACGGCCGCATGCGCCCGTTCAAGAGCGGCGCGTTCGAGCTGGCGCTGCGCACGCGGGCGCCGATCCTGCCGATCGCCCTCGACGGCACCGCGCGCGCGCTGCCCAAGCGCGGCTATCTGCTGCAGGGTCATCATCCGATCCGCGTGCGCATCCTGCCCGAGCTCGACCCGGCGAGCTATGGCGGCGAGACCATCGACTCACTCACCGCGCGCGTGCGCGAGCTGATCGCGCGCGAGCTCCCGAACGAGTCACTCCCCGCCGCTGCGACCGCCTAGCCGGTCTGCAACAGCAGCACGCCCACGGCGACGCACAGCGCGGCCGCGAGCCGGCGCCCGCCGAAGCCCTCGCCGAGCAGGCGCGAGCCGATCAGCGCCGCGAACACGACGCTGGTCTCGCGCAGCGCCGCGACGTTCGCCATCGCGCCGCGCGACATCGCCCACAGGACGATCCCATAGCCGACGATCGCGAGCAGGCCGCCGGCGACCCCGCGCGCGCCCTCGCGCCCGAGGAACGGCGCGAGGCGGCCGCGCTTGCGCAGCGCCGCGAAAACGCAGAACCCCAGACCCGTCGCCCAGCAGTTCCAGGCGATGTAGCGGAGCGGCGCCCCGGAGTGACGCACCCCCTCGCCGTCCAGGAACGTGTAACAACCGATCATGGCGGCGGTCGCGAACGCCGCGGCGACCGAGCGAGTGACTCCTGCGTGCGGCACGCGCGGCTCGAAGGCGAAGCTGGTCATCGCCAGAGACGCGAGCGCGATGCCGCCGGCCTGCACCGGGCGCGGCACCTCGCCGGCGAAGCTCGCGCCCAGGATCGCGACCAGCAGGGGCGCGCTCCCGCGCGCGATCGGATACACGAGCGAGAGGTCGCCAAACCGGTACGCGTACAACAGGAAGATCTGGTAGGCGAAGTGAAACACGGCAGACACCGCGAGATATGGAAGCGATTCCCGCGCGGGCGCCGCGACGAAGAGAGACACCACCGCGCCGACCGCGACGCTCGTGCCCATGACACCCGCCAAGGTCACGACGCGATCGCCACTCGACTTGGCGAGCGCGTTCCAGGTGGCGTGCAGGAGCGCGGACAGGAAGACCAGCGCCGCGGCGAGGGGATCCAGGTGCACGCCGCGCTCAGTCCGACTTCAGGGCGCTGTGGTCGCGCAGCCACTCGATGCCGCCCTGGGTGCGCGCCCGCTCCTCGGCGAGAAAGCGCCCGACCGCGTCGCGCAGCCGCGGCTCCGCCAGCCAGTGCAGGCTGTAGGTCGGCTCGCCGTCGAAGCCGCGCGCCTGCTTGTAGTCGCCGCCGGCGCCGGGCTCGAAGCGCGCGAGACCGCGCGCGATGCAGTGTTCGACGGCCGCGTAGTAGCAGACCTCGAAGTGCAGGTTGCGCACGTCGCGTGTCGCGCCCCAGTAGCGCCCGTAGAGCACCTCGCCCTTCGCGACGTTGAACGTGCCCGCGATCGGCTCGTCGCCCTGGCTCGCGACGACGAAACACAGGCGCGCGCGGAAACGCTCCGCGACGAGCGCGAAGAACTTGCGGTTCAGATACTGCCGTCCCCAGGCCCGCCCGCGCACGGTCGCGAGATAGAAGCGGAACATGGGCTCGAAGAGCGCGTCCGGGATCTCGTCGCCCGCGAACGTCTCGACGCGCACGCCGCTCTCGAGCACCTCGCGGCGCTCGCGGCGAATCTGATTCCGCCGCTTGCTGCGAAAGCGCGCCAGCCAGGCGTCGATGCTCGCGTAGCCCGCGTTTCGCCACTGATACTGCACGCCCACGCGCAGGTCGAAGCCGAGCCCGCGCAGCGGCTCGATCTCGTCCTCGCGGCAGAAGTTCACGTGCACGCCGGAGAGCTCGCTCTGGCGGCACAGCTCGAGCAGGGCTGCGCCGAGGCGCGCGATCCATCCCGTCCGGTTCTCGCCCGGCGCGACCAGGAAGCGCGCGCCCGTCACCGGCGTGAACGGCACGCCGACGAGGAGCTTCGGGTAGTACGGAATCCCGGCGCGCTCGGCTGCGTCGGCCCAGCCCCAGTCGAACACGAACTCGCCTTCGCTGTGCGTCTTGACGTACAGCGGAACCGCCGCCAGCAGGCGCCCCGCGTCGCGCACGACGAGCGGCCGCGCGGTCCAGCCGCTGTTGCCGCCGACGCAGCCCGCCTCTTCCAGCGACGCGAGCCATTCCCACTCGAGGAACGGGGACTCGTCGCCGACGAGCGCGTTCCATTCCGCCGGGGGAAGCTCGCGCACTCCGGAGAGAGTCTCGACCTCCACCATCCGCCCGCAGTGTACCTCGCACCGGCAGCCTCGGTTATCCTGCGGCCGTGGCGGACGAGCCGAAGAAACCGCCGATCGAACCTCCCATCCGAGAGCGGGAGCGCGAGGGCGGCCTCGCGACGCGCGATCGGCCGAAGGTCGAGCGGCCGAAGCGCTTCAAGGTGATCCTCTTCAACGACGACTACACGCCCATGGAGTTCGTGGTGACCCTGCTCGAGAGCGTCTTTTCGAAGAGCCCCGC
>DATFUE010000007.1:0-3960 GCA_035261165.1 Myxococcota bacterium | reverse complement strand
CGGGCGACTTCTGGAGGCACTGGAGGATGATCTTGGCGAGGCCTTCGGGGGTGTCCGCCTTGATGCTCCGGGGATCGGGGGGCGCGGTGTGAACGTGGTGGTAGGGCACGTTGCCCTTCTGGAACGGGAGCTCGCCGGTCGTGAGCTCGAACAGGGTCACGCCCAGCGAGTAGATGTCCGTGCGGTGGTCCACGTCGCGGCCCAGGGTCTGCTCGGGCGACATGTAGAACGGCGTGCCCGAGATCATGGTCGTGGCGTTGCGCACCTCTTCCATCAGCTTCGCGAGGCCGAAGTCCATGATCTTCACGTGCTTCTCGGTGGTCCACATCGTGTTCGCCGTCTTGATGTCGCGGTGCACCACCTTGCGGCCGTGCGCGTACTGCAGCGCCGACGCCATCTGGCGCAGGATGTAGACCGCCGCGTTCGGGGAGACCGCCCCGCGCTGGCGCAGGATCTCCTTCAGGGTCGTGCCCTCGACGAGCTCCATCGCCATGTAGAAGCCGTGCTCGGACTCGCCGGCGTCGTACACGGTCACGATGTTCGGGTGATTGAGCTGCGCGGCCGCCTTCGCCTCGCGCAGGAAGTTCTTCAGCGCGTTCGGGTTCCCGCGCAGCCCCTCGGGCAGCACCTTGTAGGCGACCTCGCGCTCCAGCACCGAGTCGCGCGCCAGGTAGACCACGCCCATGCCGCCGCGCCCCAGCTCGCGCACGATCTCGTAGCGCTTCTGCACGGACGGGATCCCGGAGGGCGACGTCTGGGGCGGCGCGCTCTCGTCGAGCTTCTGCTGCTTCAGCGCCGCCTTGCAGCGCTCGAGACACGCCGCGACGTCTCCGAAGTGATAGTCGAAGCTGAGGATGCGCTCGTAGATCTCGACCGCGCCCGGCAAGTCTTCCTTGCGCTCGTGCGCGCGCGCTAGCTGATAGAACGCGTCGACGTTCCCGCGCGTCACCGTGTCGGAGCCGGCCGCCTCCTCGAACTTCTTCGCCGACAGGCTGTGCATGCCCTTTTCCTGGAACATGTGGCCCAGGATCGAGCAGGCTTCGGCGTAGCGGGAGTCACTCGCCGGAATCAGCTGCAGCAGACGGATCGCGGAGTCAGTCTCGCCGAACTCGGCGAAGAGCTTGCCCGCCTCGAACGAGCTGCCGGCCTTCTCGAGCATCTGCGCTTGCTTGTCCCGCTTGCCGGCCGCGCCGTAGCAGGCCGCGGCCTCGGCGAACTTCTGGCACTGCGCGTAGGCGTCCGCGGCGGGTTCGAGCTGCTCGGCGGCGCGATACGCCTCGGCTGCCGCGGGAAAGTCCAGAGCGCGCGCGTAGGCTGCGCCGGCCTCGCCGAAGCGCGCGAGCTTTCGGTACAGGTCACCGGAGGTCGCGTGCTCGCCGGCCTTGTTGAGAAACTCCACGGCCTCGGCGTCCTTGCCCTGATCGCGGAGATACTCGCCCATCAGGCGCGCGGCGCCGATCTCGTCGCCGAGCCGCTCCAGCGCCTTCGAGGCCAGGTCGCCGCGGTGCACGCGCAGGAACAGCTCGGCGGCGCGTTTGAAGTTGCCGGTCTGGTAGGCGATCTTCGCCGCGGGCCCGAATGACTCGGAGCGCACCAGGAGGTTCTCCGCCTCGTCGAAGCGCTCCAGCTTGGCCAGGATCTCGGCGGCCTTCTTGGCGATGCCGCGCATCTCCTTGGCCTTCTGGTCGCTCTTCGCGCCGGCGACGCCGCCTTCCTCGTTGAACGCCTGGATCAGACTCTCGGCCGCGGCCGCTTCCGCCCCGCCCTTCAGGTAGGCCTGTGCGGCGTGCCGGTGGAAGCCGACCTTCGAGTAGCACTTGCCGGCTTCCCGAAAGTTCTCGGCGCGTTCGAACATCTCGCCGGCGATCGAGTACTTCTCGGCCTCGAGGTAGCACTGACCGGCCCGCTCGTGCTGCCCGATCTGCGCGAAGACTTTCCCGGCCTGCTCGTGCTTGCCGAGCTTCCTGTACAGCTCGGCCGCCTCGTCGAAGCGGTTCTGATCGTGGCGGATCTCGGCTGCGCGGTGGAAGAGCTCGCCGCGCATGAAGACCTCCGCGGCCTCGTCCTTCATGTTGTGACCGGCGAGAAACTCGCCCGCGGCCTCGGCGCCCTTCTCTTCCTCGATCTGCGCGGCCTGCTTGAGATACTTCTTGCCCTCTTTGTTCGAGGGCGCGGCCTCGATCTCTTCTTCCCGCTCAGCGGGCGCGGCCTTCTTCGTGTGACCCGTGGCCTCGGCCTTGGCGGGCGCTTCCTTGTTGGCGGCCTTCGCCTGCTTCGAGCGCGCGGGCTTCCTGCGGCGCTTGCCCCGCGGCAGCAGCGAATAGATGAGGAGCACGGCGCCGCCCGCGGCCAGCCCGATGTGCACGGGGCGCGCGCGCAGTGACTCGAGCTGGCCCGCGAGCACGTCGCCGATCACGCCGCCTGCCCCGCCCTTCGACGCCTGCAGCCGCAGCTGCGCCCGGAGCTCCGCGGAAACCTTGTCGCCGCCGCGCTCGATGAGCGCGCCCGACACTCCTCCCAGGAGCAATGGGAGGGCCAGAAGAAACGCGAATATCCGCAGGCCAGTGCGCACTTGCTAGAGATCGTCCGGAGCGCGGGTCTCGTTGAGCGCGCGCGTGCGGAAACCCGCGGCATGCGCGGCGCTCCTGGCGCGCCTGTTCAGGCGTGTCAGAGCAGCTTGTCTTGTCGGTGCGAGGCGGCGTGCGACTCTGCGCCCGGCGTCACACCGAAGTGTGCGTACGCGCGCTCCGTCGCCACGCGGCCGCGCGGCGTGCGATCGAGGTAGCCCTCCTGGATCAGGAATGGCTCGTAGATGTCCTCGATCGTGCCCCGGTCCTCGCCGATCGCCGCGGCGAGTGTGTCCAGACCGACGGGGCCGCCGCCGTACTTCTCGATCAGCGCGCGCAGCAGCTGCCGGTCCATGCGATCGAAGCCCGCCTCGTCGACCTCGAGCCGGCCGAGCGCGAAACGCGCCAGCTCGAGCGTGACCGCGCGCGAGCCGTCGACCTCCGCGAAATCGCGCACGCGGCGCAGCAGCCGGTTCGAGATGCGCGGCGTGCCACGCGAGCGCGTCGCGATCTCCGCCGCGCCGTCGGGATCCAGGGCGATGCCCAGGATGCGCGCGCTGCGCGCGAGGATGCGCACGAGATCGGCGGACGGATAGTAGTCGAGGCGCGCGATCACGCCGAAGCGGTCGCGCAGCGGCGACGTGAGCAGCCCGGCCCGCGTCGTCGCGCCGATCAGCGTGAAGCGCGGCAGGTCGATCTTCACCGTCTGCGCGCTCGGCCCCTGCCCGATCACCAGGTCGAGCTTGCCGTCCTCCATCGCGGGATAGAGGATCTCCTCGACCGCGGGAGCGAGTCGATGGATCTCGTCGATGAACAGCACCGCGTCGGGCTCGAGGTTCGTGAGGATCGCCGCGAGGTCGCCGGCGCGCTCGATCACCGGCCCCGCGGTGACTCGCAGCGGGGCGCCCATCTCGCGGGCGACGACGTGCGCCAGGGCGGTCTTCCCGAGCCCGGGAGGTCCGTAGAAGAGCGCGTGGTCGAGCGGCTCGCCGCGCTCGCGGGCCGCGCGAATGAACACGCGCAGGTTCTCGCGCAGGGCGTCCTGCCCGACGAACTCGTCGAGCGAGCCGGGGCGGAGCTTCTCCTCGACGCCTCGGTCCAGGTCCGCCGAGTCTCGCAGCGCGTCGCCGCGGCGCTCATCCGGTCGCGGCACGCAGCGCCTCCTTGATCAGTGACTCTAGCGCCGGTGACTCGGGCAGCGACTCGAGCGCGCGGCGCACGGCCTTCTCCGCGTGGGCGCGCGGATAGCCGAGATTCACCAGCGCGCTCTCCGCCGACGCGGATGCGTCGTCGCGCGCCGCGCCCGCGGACTCGGCGCTCGTGTCGATCGCACCCACCCGGTCGCGCAGCTCGACGACGATCCGCTCGGCGGTCTTCTTGCCGACCCCGGGAA
>DATFUE010000006.1:0-3531 GCA_035261165.1 Myxococcota bacterium | reverse complement strand
TTGAACGGAGTCGGCGCCGCCCGGATTGAAGTCGCCGACGCGCACGGTTCCCGCGCTGGTCCCGTCGCTGCGCCACGGCTCGCGGCCCGCCGAGTCACTCGCCGCGAACACGAAGGTCGTGGCGTTCAGGGCCGCGAGCGCCCCGGCGTTCTGGGCGCCGGCGACCCCCAATCGCTTGACCAGCAGCGTGCCTGCGCTGCTGCCGTCCGTCTTCCAGAGCTCGTTTTCCGCGAAGGGAGCTGCGGCGAAATAGAGTGAGTTCCCGACCCGCGCGAGAGCGGTCGGCGCCGAGCCCGCCGCGGTCACGGCCGCGTCGATGTCCTTCACCAGATACGGCTGGCCTTGGGCCCGCGCGAGCGGGGCGGAAGCGAGCAGACAGAGGCCGAGCGAGAGATGGGCGAGCTTCGAGATCCGCAGCGCCACGGGCTCCCCTCCCTCGACTCTCTCAACTCTCAACTCGAGAATTCACCGACGGCGTCGCATGTGACGCGAACCGGCGCAGCGTAAACCACCCAAGCCGCGACGTGAAGTAGTTTCTGAAAAGGAGACTTTCCGATTGTCGCCTAGCCTTCTGCGGGGCGCGGGCCGGTCGTGAGCAGCTCGAGGAAGAGGTCGAGCACGCGTTGCATCGCGGCCTCGGCCTCGCTCTGCGCCACGCCCCACTGCGGAAACTGCCCGTCGACGTACATGCGCGCGAGCCCGTACGAGAGCGCCTTGGCGGCGAGCTCGAGCGTGGCGGGGTCCGCAGCGCGGATCTGTCCGCGCTTCTGTCCGTCGGCGACGATGTCCTGCATGAGCGCGCGAATCGCGTCGTTGTCGCGGGGCAGTGACTCGCTGGCGTCGAAGTCGATCCCGCTGCGCGTGGCGAGCACGCGGAACTGCGCCGGGTGCCGCAGCGCCCAGCGCAGATAGGCGCGCCCGAGCGCGGCGTAGCGCGCGCCCGCGTCGTCGGGGTCGACAGCCGCCTCCGCGCGCGCGATCTCGGCCAGAAAGCGTTTCATCGCGCGCTCGGCGACGCCGGTCATGAGCGCGGTGCGGCTCGCGAAGTGGCGGAACGGCGCGCCCGGCGAGACACCCGCGCGGCGCGCCGCCTCGCGCACCGTGACCGTTTCCGGGCCTTGCTCCTCGATCATGCGCTCGGCGGCTTCGAGCAGCGCCTCCCGCAGGCGACCGTGGTGGTAGGTCGCACGCGGCTTCGGGCGGCGCTTGGCCGGCGGCTTCGGCGCTCGTTTCGCCATGCGCAGCGAGTAGCACGCGCCCGCGGCCGAATGCAATCGCTGATTATTTCCTTGACCCCGGCCGTCCCAGATGTGTAATCAACGCTTGCATCAGGAGGGCGCGATGAAGACGGGTTGGATCGCGGCCGCGCTGTGCGCGGCGCTCGCCACGGGAACGGCGTCGGCGGCGGGGATCGAGGGCACCTGGCGCACCGCGAGCGGGAACCTCGAAGTCGAGGTCAAGCCCTGCGGCGCCGCCTTCTGCGGCACCGTCGTGCGCGTGCTCTCGAACCGGTCCATGGCCGATCCGAACGCCGGTCTGGGCGACAAGCCCGGCCTCGGCCTGATCCTGCTCTCGAACTTCCTGCCCGCGGCGGACGGAAGCTACGAAGGCTTCATCTACGATCGCGAGGCGGTGCAGACCTACCGCTGCATCCTCTCGCTCGACGCGGGCGATCACCTCGTCGTGCACGGCTATCTGGGCTGGCCGGCGATCGGCAAGAGTCAGCTGTGGACGCGCGTCTCCGCGGACGGCGGTGCGCGCTCCGGCGGAAATGCGGCACCCGAGTTCGCGGGCATCGAGCGCTGGCTGAACTCCGAGCCACTCACTCTCCGCGGGCTGCGCGGCAAGGTCGTGCTCGTCGACTTCTGGACCCTGGCGTGCGGGAACTGCATCGCCCAGCTGCCGCACGTCGCGAAGTGGGACGAGACCTATCGGGACCGCGGACTGGTCGTGATCGGCGTGCACACGCCGGAGACGCCGGAGGAGGCGAAGCCCGACGCGATCGCGAAGGCCGTTCAGCGCTTCGGCATCCGCTACCCAGTCGCCGAGGACGGCGCGTACGCGACCTGGAAGGCCTACGGGAATCACTACTGGCCCGCCGTCTATTTGATCGACAAGCAGGGCCGCGTCGCGCAGAGCTGGAACGGCTCCGGCTCGTCCTACGCGATCGAGGCGTCGATCCGCGAGCTCCTGGCCCAGGCGCAGCGCGCGGACTCAAGCGCGAGCGAGCTGCGCTAGCAGGAGCGCGCACGCCGCGAGCACCAGCAGCGCGCCGGTCGCGCGATTTGCCCACTCACGCTGCGGGCCGACCTTCTCGAGCAAGACGAACAGCGAGAGCCCCGCGATCCACGGCAGACTCATCACGCCGCCGGCGAACAAGAGCAGCATCAGGGCCCAACAGCAGCCGACGCAGTACGCCCCGTGCGCGGCGCCGAGGCGCAGGGCGCCCAGGGCGCCGGGCCGCCAGCGCTCGGTGATGAAGGCCGCGGGCGTGCGACAGCGGACGAGACACACGCGCTTCGCCGCGCTCCACTGATACGCTCCCGCGACGGCCAGGAGCGCGGCGGCGAGATAGGGGCTCGCGCTCTCCATCATCGGCGTGACGAGCGCGCGCGTCGCCAGCGTGCGCTGCAGCGCGGTCGCCCCGGCGCTGAACGCGGCCCAGGCGAGCAGATACCCGGCCGCGAACAGATGGGCGCGCAGCACGGGCAGATCCGGCGCGGGGCCGCTGCGCGCGACGCGCGCGAAGATCAGGATCGCGGGCGCCGCAGAGGGCAGCATCATGCCGACCATCATCACCGTCCACATCGCGAAGATCAGCGCGGTATAAGTCGGATCCCAGCTGGCGCGCATCATCCAGGCCGACGCGCCCTGCATCTCGCCGTACATGTCGAGCGAGGCGCGCGCGAGCCACAGCCAAACGGGCGCGAGGACGAGGACCAGCCCCGACACGACCAGCACCCGATCGCGCCGCAGCGCGCGCTCGAGCGCGGTCAGCGGACTACGCCGTGCGTGCTCCAATGGATGTGCGCCAGATGTGCGTGCGTGCCTTCGAAGTTGAGCTCGATCGGCCCCTCGGTGCGGCAATTGCCGGTCGCGAACTCGGCCTCGGTGAACTCGAAGCCGTCGGGCAGAGTCACCCGCGCGCGCTGCGCCGCGCCAGTGACTGGATTGGCGATCGGATGTGCGTCCGCTTCGATCAGGCCGCGAACGCGCACGCGTCCGATCGCGCGCTCGACGTCGATCGACAGCTCGATCGGCTTGTACAAGGTCGGCAGGACGCGCGAGATCATCGTGCTGAACACCTGCGTGATCAGCGAGCCGGGATCCGTCTCGCGTCCCTGAGCGATCGCCTCGAGTGCGCTGCGCTGTGCGGGATTGGCGCGTTCGTCGATGACGGTGACGAGCGTGCCGTCGCCCAGATGGATCGGCCCCGGCCAGGCGCCGAGGAAACCCCAGTTCAACCCGTCGAGTGAGACGTCGCCGAAGCGGCCGCGCTCGACGTGGAAGAAGCTGTGCGCACGGCAGTTA
>DATFUE010000005.1:0-3620 GCA_035261165.1 Myxococcota bacterium | reverse complement strand
CGCCGAGCGCGTGCTCGCGAACGAGCCCGGCGCGCAGCGCGACGTGGTGCTGTTGAACGCGGCGGCGGCGCTGTGCGCGGCCGAGCGCACGGCTTCGCTCGCCGACGGAGTGAAGCTCGCGGCGCAGAGCCTCGAGAGCGGCCGCGCGCGGCGCGTGTTGCACCGCCTGGTCGCGTTCTCGCGGAGCGACACATGAGTGTGTTGGAGCGGATTCTCGCGGTGAAGCGCACCGAGGTCGCCGCGCTGCGCCGCGCGCCGGGCGAGGCCGAGCTGTCGGCGCGCGCGGCCCGGGCCGACGCTCCGCGCGGCTTCGCGCGCGCGCTGCGGACGGGCGGCGCGCCGCGCGTGATCGCCGAGTTCAAGCGCGCGTCGCCGTCGCGCGGGGAGATTCGCCCGGGCGCGGATCCCGCGGGGATCGCGCGCGCCTACCAGGAGGCCGGAGCGGTCGCGCTCTCCGTGCTCACTGACCGGGAGTTCTTCCGGGGCGAGCTCGACGACCTGCGCCGCGCGCGCGCGGCGTGTCGCATTCCTGTGCTGCGCAAGGACTTCACGATCGATCCCCTGCAGCTGGTCGAAGCGCGCGGGGCGGGCGCGGACGCCGCGCTCTTGATCGTCGCGGCGCTCCAGGACGGCCAGCTCCGCGAGCTGCTCGCCTGCGCGCGCGAGCTGGCGCTAGATGCGCTGGTCGAGGTCCACGACGAGCCCGAGCTCGAGCGCGCGCTGGCCTGCGGCGGCGAGCTGATCGGCATCAACAACCGCGACCTGCGAGACTTCAAGACGGACGTCGGAGTGACTCGTGCGCTCCTGCCGCGCGCCGCGGGGCGCACCGTCGTCTCCGAGAGCGGGCTCGACGCCCCGGAGACGCTGCGCGCGCTCGCGGCGGAGGGCGCGTCCGCGTTCCTGATCGGCGAAGCGCTGATGCGCGCGCCCGACCCCGGCGCCGCGCTGCGCCGCTTGCGAGGTGTGGTGTGACCTTGGTGAAGATCTGCGGACTCACGAATCGCGGCGACGCACAGGCGGCGCTCGACGCGGGCGCCGACGCGCTGGGCATGGTGTTCGCGCCGGACTCGCCGCGGCGGGTGGAGCTTGGCGCGGCGCGCGAGATCAGCGCGCTCGCGGCGGGTCGCGCGGTGCGGGTCGGCGTGTTCCAGGACGCGACGCGCGCGGACGTCGAGCGGATCGCCAGCGAAGTCCCGCTCGACGTCGTGCAGCTCCATGGCGACGAGTCACCCGAGTACGCCGCCGGGCTGTCGTTCCCGGTGATGAAGACGCTCGCGGGCGATGCGCACGTGGAGCGCGAGGCGGCGCGCTTCCCCGGCATCGAGCTGTTGCTCGATCATCCCTCGGGCGGCGGCAGCGGCAGGACCTGGGACTTTGCGCGCGCTCGCGCGCTCGCCGGCCGCGGCCGGCGAGTCTGGATCGGTGGCGGGCTCGACCCGGCGAACGTCGCGGCGGCGCTGCGCGAGGCGTCACCGTACGGTGTAGATGCCTCGTCCGGGCTCGAGGCGACGGTGGGACGCAAGGATCGCGACAAGCTGTTCGCCTTCGTCGCGGCGGTGCGCGGGGCGGCGCCGGCGCGCTCGCGCCCGGACGCGGGCGGCCGCTTCGGGCGCTTCGGCGGGCGCTACGTGCCCGAGACACTCGTGCCCGCGGTCGAGGAGCTCGCCGGCGTCTGGGACGTGCTGAGCGCGGACGAGTCGTTCTGGAGGGAGCTCGCGCTCGAACGCGGCGCGTACGCGGGCCGACCGACGCCGCTGTATTTCGCGGCGCGGGCCAGCGAAGAGCTCGGCGTTCGCGTGTATCTGAAGCGCGAAGACCTCGCGCACACGGGGTCGCACAAGATCAACAACGCGATCGGGCAGGCGCTGATCGCGCGCCGCATGGGCAAGAAGCGCGTGATCGCCGAGACGGGCGCGGGCCAACACGGCGTCGCCGCGGCGACGGCGTGCGCGCGCTACGGGCTCGACTGCGAGGTCTACATGGGCGAGGAAGACACCCGGCGCCAGGCGCTGAACGTCTTCCGGATGGAGCTGCTCGGCGCGAAGGTGCACGCGGTGAAGTCGGGCAGCCGCACGCTCAAGGACGCGATGAACGAGGCGCTGCGCGACTGGGCCACGAACGTGCGCACGACGTACTACCTGATCGGCTCGACCGCCGGCCCGCACCCGTACCCGATGCTGGTGCGCGACCTGCAGTCGGTGATCGGCGAGGAGGTACGCGCGCAGATCACCGCGGCCGAGGGCCGGCTCCCAGATCTCTTGATCGCCTGCGTCGGCGGCGGCAGCAACGCGCTCGGCCTGTTCGCGCCGTTCTACGCCGACAGCGAAGTGCGTATGGTGGGCGCGGAGGCGGGCGGCGCGGGGGTCGGCATCGGGCCGCACGGAGCGGCGCTCTCGGCGGGCTCGCCGGGTGCGCTGCACGGCAGCTTCTCGTACGTGCTGCAGGACGACGAGGGTCAGATCTTCGAGGCGCACTCGATCTCCGCCGGCCTCGACTATCCCGGCGTCGGGCCGGAGCACTCGTTCTTCAAGGACAGCGCTCGCGCCGAGTATGTCCCGGTGACCGACCGCGAGGCGCTCGACTCGTTCGTCTGGCTGGCGCGCACGGAGGGCATCATCCCGGCATTCGAGTCCGCGCACGCCGTCGCCGAGCTGCGCCGCCGCGCGCCGAGCCTCGCGCGGGGCGCGATCGTGGTGCTGAATCTCTCCGGGCGCGGCGACAAGGACGCGGCCGAGGCGAAGTCCCTGCTCGCGAAGGCGACCGCCTCGTGAAAGCGGAGCCCGCAGCGAGGCGCAGCCGAGCGAAGAGGGCGGCGCGGCTTCGCCGCGCCGGGACCCGATGAATCGCATCGATCGCGCATTCGCCAAGGCGAAGGCCGAGAAGCGCGCGGCGCTGATCGTGTTCGTCACCGCGGGCGATCCCGACCTCGCGACGACCGCGGAGCTCGTGCCGGAGCTCGCGGCGGCAGGCGCGGATCTGGTCGAGCTCGGCATCCCCCACAGCGACCCGATCGGCGAGGGGCCCACGATCCAGGCCGCGTCGCTGCGCTCACTCACGCAGCACACGACCCTGGCGCAGATCCTCGAATTGGTGCGCCGCGTGCGCGCGGTCTGCGACGTGCCGGTGGTGTTGATGGGCTACCTGAACAACGTGCTCGCCCACGGCGAAGAGCGCACGGCGAAGGACGCCGCCGCCGCCGGCGCAGACGGTCTCATCGTGGCCGACACGCCGTTCGAGGAGACCGAGATGCTGTCGCGCGCCTGCGCCGAGTCGGGCGTGCACCGCGTCCTCCTGGTCGCGCCGACCAGCACCCCGGCGCGCGTCGTGCGCATCGCCGCGGCGAGCCGCGGCTTCGTCTACTGCGTCTCGGTCACCGGCGTCACGGGCTCGCGCCAGGCTCTGCCCCCCGATCTCGCGGCGCTCGTCGGGCGCATCCGGCGCGTCACCCCGACACCGGCTTGTGTCGGCTTCGGCGTGTCCGACGCCGCGCTGGCGCGCATCGGCGCGCAGCTCTCGATCGACGAGAAACGCGCTCTCGCGGACGTGGTGATCGACAACAGCGGCGCCTGGGAAGCGACGGAGAAGCAGGTGCGCGAGCTGTTCGCGTCCTGGACCCGACG
>DATFUE010000004.1:0-3604 GCA_035261165.1 Myxococcota bacterium | reverse complement strand
GAGGCGGACGTGCGCCGCGAGCGACACCGGGCGCAGCTTCGGCTGGAAGAGGACGCGCAGGTCTTCGAGGCGCTCGCGCGCGTGGGCCGCGGGGTGATCGCCTGCTCGGACAGCGCGGCGCTGCACACTCGGCTCGGCGAGCTGATGATCGAGGTGCTGGGCTGTGACTCGAGCTTCACGCTCGTGCGCACGGCGCGAGACACCTTCGTGCCGGCGTTTGCCCTGGGGGGCAGCGCGGCGCAGCTCGAGGAGCTCCGCGCCCTGGAGCTGCCCGCCGACGCCGTACGCGACTTGCTCGAGGCGCTGCGGGAGCACGAGACCGTGCAGGTGCTCAACCGGGCGCCGCGGACTCCCTGGGCGGCGCTGCCGCTGCGCTTCGGAGTCACCTCCATGCTGTACTTCGCGCTCCGCCAGGGCGACGAGGTCTTCGGCATTCAGGCCGTCGGGTTCCGCGGGCGGAGCGAGCGGTTCACCCCCCAGCAGGAGCGCATCGCCCGCGGCAGCGCGCAGCTCGCATCGCTGGCGCTGCGCACGACGCGGCTGATCGAGGAGCTGGCGCAGGCGAACCGCGTGAAGGCGGAGTTCGCCGCCACCATGTCGCACGAGCTGCGCACGCCGCTCAACGTGATCATCGGCTTCAACTCGCTGCTGCTCGCCGGAGACCTGGGCCCAGTCACTCCCGAGCAGGCGGACGCGCTGCAGCGCACGGACCGGGGCGCGCAGCGGCTCCTCGAGCTGATCAGCGCCATCCTCGACCTGAGCCGGCTCGATCTGGAGCGCGACGCGATGAACGTGCTGGACGCGGACATCCCCGCGCTGCTGCTCGAGCTGCAGGAAGAGACTTGCGAGCGGGCGCAGCAAGCCGGGCTCGAGCTGTCGTGCGTCGTTCCGGCCGACCTGCCCCGGCTGCGGACCGACGTCGCCAAGCTCAGGGCCGTGCTCCGGAACCTGCTGTCGAACGCGCTGAAGTTCACGGGCGCGGGGACGGTGGTCGTCCGTGCGGCGGCGCGCGATTCGGGCATCGAGATCTCGGTGGCGGACTCGGGCACCGGCATCGCCCCGGAAGTCCTGCCGATCATCTTCGACCTGTTCCGGCAGGGCGACGGCTCGGCCTCGCGGCGCTTCGGCGGGGTCGGGGTCGGCCTCTACATCGCGAAGCGGCTGGTCGGCATGCTGCGCGGAACGATCGCGGTCGAAGCCACGCCCGGCGGCGGCGCCACGTTTCGCGTCTGGGTGCCCTCGCTGCCCGGCGGGGACGAGACCAAGGACGACGCCTAGTCAGTCCGGGTCGGGCTTCCCGCTCGCGATCTCGGTCGCGAGCGCGAGCGCGTCACTCACGGTGCTGCAGTCGTAGGTCGAGAGACCGCCCGCGGAGACGAGCTTGTTCCAGCGCTTCGCGCCCATCGTGGCGACGGCGGAGACGCCGTGCACGTTGATCACGGCCAGGATGCCGTTCGCCTTCGCGAGCTCGATCGCGTCGGTCTCGATCCACTTGATGTCGGCCTGCGTGGGCACGCCGGGGTCCTGGGCGGTGAGATTCACGATCCAGGACCGGGCGCCGAGCCGCCCGCACTCCGTGAGTCCGCGCGTGACCGCTTCGCGGAAGCACGGCGCGCTGAGCGCGCTCCAGGTGGCCATGCACGCGTGCGCCCCGGGGTGGTGCGTCACGGTGACGGCCTTGGGAACACTGAAGAGTGTGAACGTGGCCATGCTCGCCCTCCCCTATGCAGCCCGGCCGCTCGCCACTTCGGCCGCGAGCGCGAGCGCGTCTTCGAGCGACTTGCAGTCGTAGGTGGTGAGCCCGCCGTCGCTGGCGCCCTTGCTCCAGCGCTTCGAGCCGAGCGCCGCGAGGGCGCTCGCGCCGTGCACGTTGATGACGGCGCGCAGCCCGTTCTGCGTGGCGAGGGTGACGCCGGTGGTCTCCATCCAGCGCAGGTCGGCCTGGCTCGGCACCCCCGGGCCCTGGCTCAGGTCGACGATCCAGCTGCGCGCGCCGAGCCGCCGGCACTCGATGCTGCCGCGCTCGATCGCGGCGCAGCAGTCCGGCGTGCAGAATGACTCCCAGTGCGAGACCACGGCCTTCGCCTCCGGGTAGTGCACCGCCTCCATCGTCTTTGGGAACCGGTAAAGGAAGATGCCGGCCACGCTCGCCTCCCACTGCTATCGCCGCTGGCGGGGACCATCGGCCGGACCGAGGGGTTACTTGCGCCGCTGCCGTTCTAGTCGGAGCGCACAGCTCGGCGCAGCGCCCCGAACGATGCCACCCCAACCCCCGCAAGCGCGCTTGCGGTTGGCCCGACTTTAGCAGTGTCTCGTGTCGACTTGCGCGGCGAGGAACGGGTGGAGCTGATACGGGAAATTTCTACAAAGCTCTCGCCGAAATTTCCGGCGCTGCGCATTTCTGCGCTTGGCATCTCTGCTCTTCGAATCAGCAGCAGCTACCCCCAACGGCCGCCTCTAGGTACGGGGGGCAGAGATGCCTAGCGCTACCCGAGATTCGAGTACGCGCAAGTCAAGCGGAAAAGTTCACCCTAAAGCGAATGGCGCTGCCCTGGCCGAGTCACAGGCGAACTTGCGCGAGCTGTTGCGCGGCCTCGAGGCCGTTCGCGACGGCGACTTCTCCGTGCGCATGCCCGCCGATTGGACGGGCCTCGAAGGCAAGATCGCCGACCGGTTCAACGAGATCCTGATGTTGAACCAGGACGTGGCGAGCGAGCTCGCGCGCGTCGGACAGGTGGTCGGGCGCGAGGGCAAGACGCGCCAGCGCATGCGCGTGACCCGCACGCGCGGCGCGTGGGCGGCGATCCAGACGTCTGCCAACACGCTGATCGACGACCTGGTCCGTCCCACCACCGAGGTGACTCGCGCGATCTCCGCCGTGGCGCAGGGGAACCTGCTGCAGACGGTCGAGCTCCAGGTGGACGGCCGCAACCTCGAGGGTGACTTCCTGCGCTCGGCCGCGATCGTGAACACCATGATCAAGCAGCTGGGCGTGTTCACGTCGGAGGTGACGCGCGTCGCGCGCGAGGTCGGCACCGACGGCAAGCTGGGCGGGCAGGCGCAGGTGCCCGAGGTCAGCGGCGTCTGGAAGGACCTCACCGAGAGCGTGAACTCGATGGCCTCGCACCTGACCGGCCAGGTGCGAAACATCGCCGAGGTCACGATCGCGGTCGCGAACGGCGACCTGTCGCGCAAGATCACCGTCGACGTGCGCGGCGAGATGCTGCAGCTGAAGGAAGCCACCAACACCATGGTGGATCAGCTGCGCGCGTTCGCCTCGGAAGTGACTCGCGTCGCCCGCGAGGTCGGCACCGAGGGACGCCTCGGCGGCCAGGCCGTCGTGCCCGGAGTCGCGGGAACCTGGAAGGACCTGACCGACAGCGTGAACGCGATGGCGGGCAACCTGACTTCGCAGGTGCGCAACATCGCCGAGGTGACGACCGCGGTTGCGCGCGGCGACCTGTCGCGCAAGATCACCGTCGACGTGCACGGCGAGATCCTCGAGCTGAAGAACACCATGAACATCATGGTCGACCAGCTGAACGCGTTCGCCGGCGAGGTGACTCGCGTCGCGCGCGAGGTCGGCACCGAGGGCAAGCTCGGC
>DATFUE010000003.1:0-5592 GCA_035261165.1 Myxococcota bacterium | reverse complement strand
ATCACGACGGCCGGGGCGAGGGCCTCTCGGGGATCGACCTCGAGGTCGCCGATCCGCTCGAGGTGGTGCACCGCGCGCGTGCGCGCGGCGTGTCTGCGGGCGCGGACGTGGTCGAGGTCGCCGGCGTGCGCGTGCACCTGTCGCGCGCGAGCTAGCGGCGATGGACCTGTACGAAGCGATGAGCAGCTGCCGAGCGGTGCGCCGACTGCGGCCCGATCCGATCCCGGACGAGGTCCTCGCGCGCCTGGTGCAGGCCGCCGTCTGGGCGCCGACGGGCGGCAACGTTCAGCCGTGGCGCGTGATTCTGGTGCGCGAGGCGAGTGCGAAGCAGCGGCTCGGCGCGCTCTACGCGCAGGCCTGGGGTGGCTACTCGAGTCAGTTGCGCAAGACGCTCGCGCCGCTTCCCGACGAGCGCCGCGCGCCGCACGAACGAACGCTTCTCGCGGGCGACTATCTCGCTGCGCATTTCGACGAGACACCGGTGATCGCGATCTTCTGTTTCGACCCGAAACAGATGGCGATCACCGACGCCGGGCTCGAGCGCCCGTCGGTGGTCGGCGGAGGCTCCGTGTATCCCGCGGTGCAGAACTTCCTGCTCGCCGCCCGCAGCGAGGGGCTCGGCTGCGTGCTCACCACACTTCTGTGTCAGCACGAAGTCGCGGTGAAGGCGTTGCTCGCCATTCCCGACGGCTGGGGCACCTGCGCCGCGATTCCGCTCGGTTACCCGCTGCGCAAGGGGCACGGCCCGCTCTCGCGGCGCCCGGTGGACAAGCTCGCCTACGCCGATCGCTGGGGCGCGCCGTACCGCTAGCGCTCCCGGTTTGGCGAGCAATTCCGATCTCTTAGCCGTTCGCCCCGCGCGCTCGTTGCCGCTGGCTCCGGAACGGTTGGTGACCAAGATCACAGCTCGCTAGTCGGCAACACGCGATAAACCCCGCGCGATGAGCGCATTTGAGGGGGGTCGCTTGAACTCGGAAAGCTTGAGCTCGGACAAGATTCTGTTGGCTGTCGCCATTCTGCTGGGAATCCTGACCACGGCTCTTTCTCTCTGATCTGAGCTGTTTGCGACCGACGCGCTGAGCGACGGAACGGCATAGCGCGAGGCCGCTCTCGCGCGGAGCGGCAATTTGCCGCCCGCGCGTCGCCGGCGCCTCCTCACCCGGCGGGTACGCCTGAGGTTCGTCGGCATCCGGCGAGCGCTCGGGCTGCATCTCTTCGGAACCTGTGTCGCCGCCCGGGCGGTGTCCGTCGCCGCTTCGGGGGTCCCCCCGAGTACGGGACCCCCCTCAGCCGGCTCCGGCCCCCGCCGGGCTCCAGCGGGTTGGGTGAGTTAGTGAGTGAGGGAGCTTGGTCACTCCGAGTCTTGTCGACCCGGTTATGAACAACGCGATGGCGAGGTGAGAGCCGCCTCGAGCCGAGCCCGCAAGCGGCGGCAGCCGCGCGCAGTGAGCCGAAGGCGAACGAAGTCAATGAGGCGAGGCGAGGGCCGCCCCGAGCGAGGACGCAAGCGGCGGAGCGTGGGTAGGGTGCCCACGCGATCATCGGGCGGGCGCGCGCAGTGAGCCGTAGGCGAACGTAGTCAATCAGACTCGGGCTCGTACCCGAGGTTTGACGCCAGCCAGCGCTCGACCTGGCGGATGTCTGCCCGCTTGCGCGCGGCGTAGTCGGCGACCTGGTCGCGGCTGATCTTGCCCACGCCGAAGTAGCGCGCGCGGGGGTGTGCGAGATAGATCCCCGACACGCTCGCCGCGGGCGTCATCGCGAAGTTCGAGGTCAGGTCCATGCCGATCTCGCGCGCGCCCACGAGCTCGAAGAGCGCGGGCTTGTCGCTGTGGTCGGGGCACGCGGGGTAGCCGAGCGCCGGTCGGATGCCCCGGTACTTCTCGGCGATGAGATCCTCGTTCGAGAGCTTCTCGGCGCGCCCGTAGCCCCACTCGCGGCGTACGCGCGCGTGCAGCCACTCGGCGAACGCTTCGGCGAGTCGATCGGCGAGTGACTTCACCATGATCGCGTGGTAGTCGTCGAGCTCCGCCTCGAAGCGGCGCGAGATCTCGTCCGCGCCGATGCCCGCGGTGACCGCGAAGGCGCCGACGCTGTCGATCACGCCGCTCGAGAGCGGCGCGACGTAGTCGGCGAGACATAGACACGGATCCCGGTCGATGTTGGTGCGCTGCTGCCGGAGCATCGGGAAGCGAGCGACCTCCGCCTTGCGCGACGAGTCACTGAACAGGACCAGGTCGTCGCCGTCCGAGTTCGCGGGCCAGAAGCCATACGCGCCGCGCGCGCGCAGCTCTCGGCCGTCGACCAGCTTGCGCAACAGCGCCTTGCCGTTCTCGAACAGCTCGCGCGCCGCCGAGCCCTGCACGGGATGGTCGAGCAGGGCGGGGAAGCGACCCTTCAGCTCCCACGCGGTGAAGAAGAACGTCCAGTCGATGAACTTCTCGATCTCCGCGAGCGGCGCGTCGTCGAGCAGGCGGCGGCCGATGAACTCAGGCGTCGCGATGTTCTCGGGCGAGAAGTCGAGCACCGGTTTGCGCCTGCGCGCGTCCGCGAGCGGGATGAGCGCGCGCTCCACGCGCGACGCGTGGACGGAGCGCAGCCGCTCCTGCGACGCGCGGTTCTTGGCGTCGAAGTCGGGCGAGCGGTTCGTGTCGAGCAGGCTCGACAGCACGCCCACGACGCGCGACGCGTCGATCACGTGCACTGTGGGCGGCTCGTACTGCGGGGCGATGCGCACCGCCGTGTGCTGCGTCGAGGTGGTCGCGCCGCCGATCAGGAGCGGCAGTCGGAAGCCCTGTCGCTGCATCTCCTTCGCGACGTTCACCATCTCCTCGAGCGACGGCGTGATCAGCCCCGACAGGCCGATCGCGTGACAGCCCTGCGCGCGCGCGGTCTCGAGGATGCGGTCGGCCGGCACCATGACTCCGAGATCGATCACTTCGTAGCCGTTGCAGCCGAGCACGACGCCGACGATGTTCTTCCCGATGTCGTGCACGTCGCCCTTCACGGTGGCCAGCACGATCTTCCCGGCCGACGTCGAGCCCGCCTTCTCCTTCTCCATGAACGGCTCGAGATACGCGACGGCGCGCTTCATCGCGCGCGCGCTCTTCACGACCTGTGGCAGGAACATCTTTCCCCCGCCGAACAAGTCACCGACGACCTTCATGCCCTCCATCAGCGGGCCTTCGATCACGTCGAGCGGCCGCGGCAGCTTCTGACGCGCCTCCTCGACGTCCTGCTCGATGAAATCGACCAGCCCGTGCACCAGCGCGTGCGAGAGCCGTGACTCGACCGGCGCGTCGCGCCAGGACAGATCGACCTCGCGCTTCTTGCCCGCGCCCTTCACGCGCTCGGCGTACTCGACCATGCGCTCGGTCGCGTCGGGCCGCCGGTCGAACAGGATGTCCTCGACGTGCTCCAGCAGCTCCTTCGAGATGTCTTCGTACACGCCGAGCTGTCCGGCGTTGACGATGCCCATGTCCATGCCGGCGCGGGTCGCGTGGTAGAGGAAGGCGGTGTGAATCGCCTCGCGCACGCGATCGTTGCCGCGGAACGAGAACGAGAGGTTCGAGACGCCGCCCGAGATCTTCACCCCCGGGCACGCGGCCTTGATCAGCGGGATCGCCTCGAGATACTCGAGCGCGAAGCGCGCGTGCTCCTCGATTCCGGTCGCGATCGCCAGGATGTTCGGGTCGAAGATGATGTCCTCGCCCGCGAAGCCGGCGCGCTCGGTCAAGAGCTTGTACGCGCGCCGGCAGATCTCGAGCTTGCGTTGGGCGGTCTCGGCCTGGCCGCGCTCGTCGAAGGCCATGACGACCACGCCCGCGCCGAAGCGGCGCGCGACCTCGGCTCGGGCGAGAAACTCCGCTTCGCCTTCCTTCAGCGAGAGTGAGTTGACGACCGACTTGCCCTGCAGGCAGCGCAGCCCGGCTTCGATCACGCGAAAATCGGAGCTGTCGACCATCACCGGCAGGCGCGAGATCTCGTCGTCCGCGGCGATCTGGTTCAGGAAGCGAGTCATCGTGGCGGGGCCGTCGAGCATCGCCTCGTCCATGTTGACGTCGAGGATGTTCGCGCCGCCGCGCACCTGGTCGAGCGCGACCGCGGCCGCCGCTTCGAAGTTGGCCGCCTTGATGAGCCCTTCGAACTTCTTGCTGCCGGTGAGGTTGGTGCGCTCGCCCACCATCACGAACGGGATCTCGGGCGAGAAGGTGAACGTCTCGAGTCCGGAGAAGCGCGTGCGCCGCTCGGCCAACAGCGGAACTCGGCGCGGCGCGACGCCCTCGACCGCGGCCGCGATCTGGCGGACGTGCTCCGGGCCGCTGCCGCAGCACGAGCCGACGATGTTCACGAGCCCGGAGTCGGCGAACTCGCGCATCAGCGCGGCCATCGTCTCCGGGGTCTGGTCGTAGCCGCCCAGCGCGTTCGGCATGCCGGCGTTCGGGTGACACGACACGTGCGTGTCGGCGATGCGCGAGAGCTCTTCCAGATAGGGCCGCGACTCGGTTGCTCCGAGCCCGCAGTTCACCCCGACACTGATCGGTTTCACGTGCTTGATCGAGTTCCAGAACGCGTCGACCGTCTGGCCCGAGAGGTTGCGCCCGCTCTTGTCGGCGAAGGTCACGGACACCATCACCGCCACGCGCGTCCCCCGCGCAGCGAAGCTGTCCTCGATCGCCACGATCGCGGCCTTCGCGTTCAGCGTGTCGAACACGGTCTCGATGATCAGCGCGTCGACTCCGCCGTCGAGCAGCCCGCGCACCTGCGCCGCGTACGCGTCGCGCACCTGGTCGAAGGTCACCGCGCGATACGCGGGATCGTTCACGTCGGGCGAGAGCGAGAGCGTCTTCGGCAGGGGCCCGAGGTCGCCGACCACGAAGCGCGGCTTCCTCGGCGTCTTGGCGTTCCACTCGTCCGCCAGGCGGCGGGCGAGCCGGGCCGCCTCGAGGTTCAGCTCCGGCGCCAGCTCTTCGAGGCCGTAGTCCGCCAGCGAGATCGAAGAGCCGTTGAAGGTCGCGGTGATGATCAGATCCGCGCCGGCCTCGAGATAGTCGCGGTGCACCTGCTCGATCAGCTCCGGGCGCGAGAGGACGAGCAGGCCGTCGTGTCCCTTGATGTCGTGCGTGTGAGCGCGGAAGCGCTGGCCCCGCGTGTCCGCTTCGCTGAGACCGAAGCCCTGCAACAAGACACCCATCGACCCGTCGACGATCAGGATCTTCTCGTCGAGAAGCTGGCGCAGGAGGGCTTCGCGGGCGGGGGCCATGGTCCGGGGCATGTTACCCTGGCGGTCGGGGGAGGAAAGGCCATGTCCGAGTCCGACACAGGCGCACTCACCGCGCCGGTCTTCCGCGAGCGCTTCGGCATCGATCCGCGCGCGCTCGACAACGCCTTCGCGCACGCGCTCGAGCGGCCGCTGGACTACGCGGACCTGTTCTTCGAGTACACGACGCGCGACGCGGTCGCGCTCGAAGAGGGCATCGTGAAGAGCGGCAGCCGGGCGGTCGAGCAGGGCCTTGGCGTGCGCGCGCAGTCGGGCGAGCGCCAGGGCTACGCGCACTCGGACGAGATCACGGTCGAGAGTCTGCGCGTCGC
>DATFUE010000002.1:0-3789 GCA_035261165.1 Myxococcota bacterium | reverse complement strand
GACGGAGTGATCGCCACCGATCGCGAGCGCGGCTTCCTGATCTTCAATCCTGCGGCGGAGCAGATCCTGGGGCCGCGACAGCCGGGAGCGAAGCCCGAGGACTGGTCGACGGCCTATGGTCTCTACCAGGAGGACGGAGTCACTCCGTTCCCGATCGAGGATCTGCCGATATCCCGCGCGGTGCGGGGCGAGTCGACGAACGACGTCGAGTTGGTGGTCCGCGAACCCGCGCGCGGATGCGACGCCTGGGTCCGAGTGACCGGCCGGCCGCTGCGAGACGCGACTGGGGTGATCTCCGGCGGCGTCGTCGTCTTCTCCGAAGTCACCGCGGCCAAGCTCGCCGAGCTCCAGATGCGCGACCTGAACGGCCAGCTCACGAGCCGCACGCGCGAGCTGGAGAGCGCGAATCGCGAGATGCAGGCGTTCAGCTACTCCATCTCGCACGACCTGCGCGCACCGCTGCGCGCGATCGACGGGTTCAGTCGAGTGCTCTTGCAGGACTGCGCGGATCAGCTCGACGACGTCGGGAAGAGGCATCTCGGTCGGGTGTGCGCGGCTACGCAGCGGATGAGCGCGCTCATCGATGCGCTCCTCGGCCTGGCTCGCATCTCCCACGGCGGCATGGAGCTGCGCCGCGTCGATCTGTCCGGCCTCGCAGACGAGATCGCCGCGGAGCTCGGCGCAGGCGAGTCGGGGCGCAGCGTCGCCTTCACGATCGCGCGCGGCCTCGAGGCCGTGGGCGACCAGCGCTTGCTCCGGGCAGCGCTCGAGAACCTGATCGGAAACGCCTGGAAGTTCACCTCGCGGCGCAAAGCGGCGCGCATCGAGGTCGGCTCCGAGCGGCACGGCGGCGAGACCGCGTACTTCGTGCGCGACGACGGCGTCGGCTTCGACATGCGGCACGCGAAGCGGCTCTTCTCCGCCTTCCAGCGGATGCACTCGGTGGGAGACTTCGACGGCACCGGCATCGGGCTCGCGACGGTCGCTCGCATCGTGAGTCGCCACGGTGGAAGGATCTGGGCCGAGGCCGAAGTCGAGCGCGGCGCGACCTTCTGGTTCACCTTGGCGGCGGGCGAGCGCCCTCCGACTCAGTGACTTCATTGAATCTCTGATTCACGTCCATCACTGACTCGGTCGCTGCGCGCCGACGGGTCTCAAGCAGGATGGACACCCCGCCGACCTCTAGAGATCGAGAGAGAGTGTGCAGCCAATGAGCGGTGACGTCGCTGTTTCCGGAGTACCTCGCAAGAAGGTTCTGGTGCTCGAGGACGATCCGATGCACTTCCGCATGGTGCGGGAGACCTGCGGCGGAACCGTCGACCTGCACCACGAGACGACGCTGCGCGGCGCGATCCGCGCCGCGCACGAGCACAAGTTCGCCGCGCTGCTGCTCGATCTGCACGTGCCGGACAGCCAGGGCATCGCCACGGTCGAAACCGCCGCGCGCGAGTGCCCGGACCTCCCGATCGTCGTGCTGACCAGCGTCGACGACGAGGAGCTGGGCGCGCGCTGCGTGCGCGCCGGGGCGCAAGACTATCTGGTGAAGGGTCGCCCGCCGACGCGCGCCGAGATCGAGCTGCGCTCCATCCGGCACGCGATCGAGCGCCATGCCGCGCTCGCCGAAGTCCAGGCGGAACGGGCTCGGCGCGAGCAGATGAAGGACGAGTTTCTGTCGCACGTCTCGCACGAGCTGCGCACGCCGCTCTCCGCGGTGCACCAGTTCGCGACGATCCTGCTCGCGGGCATCTCGGGCACGCTGAACGAGGCCCAAGCCGAGTACACGGAGATCATCGTCCGCAACTCGAAGCAGCTCGCGAAGATGATCGAGGACATTCTCGAGGTCACTCGCGCGGACTCCGGGAAGCTGCGCATGGACCTGCGACCCACCATCGTGCCGCCCCTCGTGCAGGACGTCGTGCAGCGGCTGTGGAACGAAGCCGCGCGCAAGCGGATCGAGGTCACGAGCGCGGTCGAGCCGAACCTGCCGCGCATCTACGCCGATCCGGATCGCCTGGGCCAGGTGCTCGGGAACCTGCTCGACAACGCCATCAAGTTCACGCCAAACGGCGGCTCGATCCGGCTGCGCGCGTACCGCGCCGAGGACGAGAAGGTCGGCTTCGACGTGGAAGACACCGGTCCCGGCATCTCCGAGAGCGACCGCGTGCAAGTCTTCGAGCGCATGCACCAGGGGAGTGACCACCCCGAGCTGTCGCGCAAAGGGCTCGGGCTCGGGCTGTTCATCTGCCGCGAGCTGGTCACGCGCCAGGGCGGCCGGATCTGGGTCGACCCCGCGTTGTCCGGCGGCAGCGTCTTCCGCTTCACGATCCCGATCTTCGACCTGCGCCAGATCCTGGGGCAGCGAGTCATGAAGGACGGCGTGCTTCGCCCATCGATCACCCTGATCCAGATCGGCGTCGACATCGACGACCGGCGCGGCGAGGGCTTGATCGTCGACCGCGGGCACCGGGCGCTCCGCGACTTGCTCGAGCGGACGGTGTACGGCGACCGCGACGTGGTCCTGCCGAGCCTCGACCTTGCGGCGCGAAGCGGCGAGATCACGATCGTGGCGTCCACGGACCTGATGGGCGCGAATGCGCTGGTCGCGCGAATCCGCGCGAACGCGCGCAATCACGACGAGCTCTCGGATCTGGCCGATCAGATTCGCGTGTCTCTGTCGACGTTCGACGCTTATGAGGAAGTGCGCAGGCTGCCGCCCGACCAGCTGGTTCAGCGGGTCGCGGACTGGATCGACGCGGCCGGAGTCGCGCCCGAGAAGAAGGAGATGATCTGATGGCGAAGAAGATCCTGGTCGTGGAGGACGACGCCGACGTGCAGCGCGGGCTCGCCGTCTGGTTGCGCGGCAACGGCTTCAAGACCGCCTGCGCCCGCGACGCGGTGGAGGCGATCTCGGTCGCCAAGCGCGAACAGCCCGACCTGATCGTGCTCGACGTCGGCCTGCCCGCAGGAGACGGCTTCGTGGTGATGGCGCGACTGAAGAGCATCGCGGATCTCGCGAACATCCCCGTCATCATCATCACGGCGCGAGACACTGCGCGCACTCTGCCCGAGGCGCGCAAGGCCGGCGCGCGGGCGTTTCTGCGCAAGCCGGTGGACGGGGACGATCTCCTGTACTCGATCGGGCGCGTGCTCTCCGGCGAGCCCGACCCGGTCCCCTAGCCGCGAGCGGCTCGCGCGGAGCCTAGCTCAGCTCGCGCGGCAACCGGACGACGCTCAGCCAGAAGTCGTCGATCTGGCCGATCGTCTTGAGAAAGTCCTGGAACAGCACGGGCTTCTTCACGTAACAGCTCGCCTGCAGCCTGTACGCGCGAAACACGTCTTCGTCCGCATCGGACGAGGTGAGCACGACGACGGGGATGTGATGCAGCTTCGGGTCCGCCTTGATCTCGGTGAGAAACTCGCGACCGTCCATCTTGGGCAGATTCAGGTCGAGGAAGATCAGGTCCGCCCGCGGCGCGTCTGCGTGCGTCCCTTCCCGCCGCAGGAACGCCAGGGCCTCCTCGCCGTCCTCCACGACGTTCACGCGATTCAACACCTTGGCGCGCTTCAGTCCCAGACATACGAGGTCGGCGTCGCCGGAGTTGTCCTCGACGAGCAGGATGAGGATGGGTTCGACTCTGGACTCGAGCGTCATGGCAACCTCTTTTCAGTAGCCGGCGTCTGGATCTCGGGCAGCGAAAAGCTGAACGTCGATCCCCGGCCCGGGGTCGACTTCGCCCAGATCCGGCCGCCGTGTGTCTCGACGATCTTCTTGCACACCGCGAGGCCGAT
>DATFUE010000001.1:0-6827 GCA_035261165.1 Myxococcota bacterium | reverse complement strand
GATCAACTACGTCGCGCACTCACTCGCGCCGACCATCGAGCCGGTCGTGAATCTGTGCGCGTCCGGCGTGCTCGAGCGCTACCCGGGCATCCGCTTCGCCGCGATCGAGGCGGGCATCGGCTGGGTGCCCTGGGCGCTCGTCGCCATGGACGAGGGCTACCGGAAGCACCACATGTGGGCCTACCCGAAGCTCAAAGCGCTGCCGAGCGAATATTTCAAGCGACACGGATTTGCGTCGTTCCAGGAGGACGCACCGGGCCTCGAGCTGCTCGACCGCTTCGGCCTCGAGGACTGCTTCCTCTGGGCGAACGACTACCCGCACCACGAAGGCACCTGGCCGCACTCCGCCGCGGCGATCGAGCGCACGATGAGCGGACTCAGCGACGGCCAGCGCGCGAAGGTGCTGGGGCTGAATGCGGCCAGGCTGTTCGGCTTCGAGGTCCCGCGCTAGAAGGCGAACCCGATCCCCGCGTTGTAGACGAAGCCCTCGTGCTGGTGGCCACTCAAGTTCGAATCGCCGAGCGGCATGCGCACGGCGAAGCGCAGCCAGGGCGCAAGCTGCTCGGCGTCGCGCGTCAGCGGGATCTCTAGCACGGGAGTCAGGTAGGCGATCCCGCCGCCGCTGTCCTGGTATGCGCTGCCGTGGAACTGGTCCCTGCCCGCGTAGCGGAAGTTGAGCTCCGCGCCGGGCCGGACGAGCACGCCGCCGAAGCTCGGGAACGCCTCGCTCGTGGCGATCAGGTTCGCGAGAAACACGTCGCCGTAGCGGTAGTGGAGCGAGCCCTTCTGGTTCCAGCGGTAGAAGCCGTTGGCGTAGAGCGAGAAGTGGGAGAAGTGGTGCCCGCCGCCGCCGCCCGCGCCGAAGTCCCAGGAGCCCGTGCCGAGCTGGATGTGCGGATCCTCTTCGCCGGCGATCGTCTTCTGGCTCTGCCCGCTCGGCAGCTTGAGCATGACGCGCAGCTCGAGCCAGCTCACCGGCTTGGTTTCGAGGTCCTGCCAGAGAACCGACGTGAGATACAGCGACGCGTCGCCGAAGCCGTGATTGTGGTGGTCTAGTGACTCGCCCTGGGCGGGATCGTGGGTGATCGTGATCCAGCGGAGTGGCACGCTCGCCGTGACCGTGAAGCGCGGCGCCGGGGTCCAGCTCGCGTAGAGCGTCAGGTCGCGGTCGAAGCTGCGCTCGCGATCGCCCGGCTCCGGCAGCTCCGCGGGATCGTCGGCCAGGACGCCGCTGCTCTTGGTGGAGAACTGACCGTCGAGAAAGAAGCTGAAGGTCCCCGAGGTCTGCGAGCTCGCGCCAGAGCTCGTGAACAGCGGGTCGCCGCACTGACAGACGGAACAGGCGCTGCTGACGGACGGAACCAGAAAGACGACGCTCGCGGCGCAGAACGCCGCGGCGCTGAGATAAGGACGCGAGACCATGCTCGCACCTCCCTGAATGAAGCCGAGTGCGGAAGCGACTGCGCTTCGGTTCAGGCGCGTGCGATCGGGACGTGGTCTATGGCGCGAGGCGGCGCGCCGGGGATGCGCGCCTCGCTGGTGCGGGGCGCGGGCGCGCGCTCCGGGTCGGGCAGCGCCGCGATCTCCTGCGGCGCCGCGGGCTGCGAGAGACCGACACCGGCCAGTGTCGCCGCGTGCTGCGCACAGCCGCAGGGGCAGGGCAGGCGGTAGGCGAGCTCGCTCGGCGCGCCGGCCGGCGGGGCGGAGGCGAGCGCGACGAGACAGGCGCTCGCGTCGTAGAGCAGAGCGACGAGCGCGATGCCCGCGAGCAGGCGCGCAGCGAACGCGCGCATCAGCTCCCCTCGGACTCGAGCGCTTCGAGCACGCGCGCCGGATGCTCCTCGGCCTTCGGCACGCGCTTCCAGTGTTTGCGCACGACGCCGTCGGGGCCGATCCAGACCGTCGAGCGGATCACGCCGCGAGTCTTCTTGCCGTACAGGACCTTGTCGCCGTAGGCGCCGAACTTCTCCATGACTCCGTGGTCCGGATCGGAGAGCAGCGGGAAGGGCAGCTTGTACTTGGCGCGGAACTTCTGGTGCGCCGGCCCGGCGTCGGGCGAAACCCCGAGCACGACGGTGTTGCGCTTCTGGATCTCGCCCCATAAGTCGCGGAAGCCGCAGGCCTCCTTGGTGCAGCCCGGCGTGTCGTCGCGCGGATAGAAATAGAGGATCACGTTCTTGCCCGCGAAATCCGCGAGCCGGACGCTCTTGCCGTCGCCATCGACGAGCGTGAACGCGGGCGCCTTCTTGCCTTCCTGGACGGCCACGCGGCGATGCTACCTCAGTCGAAGCTGCGGCGCGAAGCCGCCGCGCGCGCCGCGAGCCACTGATCCGCGCGCTCGACCCGACACACGCCGCCGCTGCAGAAGATCGCGTTCAGCACCTGCGCGCCGATCATCGAGCCCGTCGTGTGCCAGCGCTTCTGCTGCACGACCAGCACCGCCACGGCGATCTTTGGCCGGTTCGCGGGGGCGAGCCCGATGAACCACTCGTAGCGCCCCGGCGGCGCCGTGCCCGAGAGACTCCCAGTCTTTCCGGCGACGGTCATCTCGCGCAGGAGCGGCCGGCCGAAGCTGCCGCGGAAGGCGCGCCGCGCGGTGCCCGTGAGGGTGGTCTCGACCAGCATGTCGCGCAGCTGCGAGGCCGTGGCTGCCGGCATCACCACCTCGGGTCCGAGGCGCTCCGGCAGGGTGAGCTCGTGGCCCGCGGCGTCGGAGACGCGAGAAATCCAGCGCGGGGCGACGCGCCGCCCGTCGGCCAGAGTCGCCGCGAGCTCCGCCGCGTGCAGCGCCGTGATGCGCAGACCCGCGAGCCCGCAGCCGAGCTTGCCGAGCGCGAAGCGATCGCCGTCGGGCTCGTCGGCCTGTCCGGAAGCGTGACCCGGCCCCGGCGACTGCAGGAGGCCGAAGCGCCGGAACGTGTCGAGCAGGCGCACCTGCCCGAGGTCGTTCACGGCGATGTGCGCGAAGCATTGGTTGTTCGAAGTCGCGAGCGCGCGCTCCATGGTGATCTCGGTGCCGCGCCGCGGCGGCACGAGCCGCGACGGTGTGAGTCGATAGGGGCTGCCGACGAAGTGACAGGCGCGATTCGCGATCCCCGGCACGTTCTGCAGCGCGGACGCCGCGGTCACCACCTTGACCAGCGACGCCGCGGGGTAGAGCTCGTTCGGGGGAAGTCGGCGCGCGTCGGTGCCGGCGTAGGCGAGCACCTCGCCCGTCGCGGGATCGAGCACGACGGCGAGCCCGAGCTGCACGCGGCCGCGCGCGAAGATGTCGTAGATCGCATCGGTGAGTCCCGCGTCGAGGGTGTACTCGACGCGCAGGGGACTCAGCAGGCCCCCTTCGCCCTGAACGGGCACGAGCTCGACGATGCGCTGCCCGCGAGTGACTTGCGCAGACGCCCCGCTCGCGATCAGGCGCGGCATGCCGGCGCCACCGCCGCCCGGCGGCGGGATCGGGATGCGCGCCAGGATCGACTCGGGAACGGCGGCGCGGCTCGTCGCGGGCGCCGACTTCGCGCTCGGCGCAGGGACGCTCGGCGTCGGGCTCGGCTCGGGCAGCTTCGGCTCGACGGGGTCCGCGCCGTCGGTCGTGTCGTCGCTGCTGCGAGCGTCCGGCAGCGCGCCGACCGCCGCGAGCGGCGGATTCTCGGACTGGGTCGCCGCGACGCCGTTCTCGCTCGCGAGCAGCGCGTGGCCGACGACGAGCAGAATCACGACTCCCGCGGCGATCGTGAGTCGGCCGCGCAGGAGCATGCGCCGTCGCACGCCGTGATCTCCTCTCACGCGACCTCCCCCGGAGCCTGCGTTTTAGCCCCACCCACGCCCGCACGCCAGCGAGAGTGCAAGCGAAGCGCGAGGCGCGAGAGTTTGAATCAGCCAGGATGGCCGTCCGAGTCCAGAGGCGAGCGAAGCGTGGGTGGCGGCGGACGCCCGCCGCCGGGACCCACTGAGATATGATGCTGCACCCATGCCGAACCGACGCGTCGTTGTCCTCGTGGCGTGCATGCTCATCGCATTCGACGCTTCGGCCCAGAGCGCGGATTCTTCCCTCGCCAGCGTGCGCGAGTGCCTGAAGCGCAACGTGCCCAAGAAGTCGAGCGTACAGACGGTGCACTTCACCTCGTTCGACCGCATCGGCGGCTCGCGCGAATTTCGCGGCAAGATCCTCGCCAGGACGATGGACGACGGAACGCGCCGCGCGAAGCTGTGCATCAGCCAGCCGCCCGAGATGCGCGGCTCGGAAGTGCTCTCGATGGAGGTGAAGGACGGGGCGCCGCAGAACTTCCTCTACACGACCGAGTTCCGGAAGGCGAAGCGCGTCTCGGGCGACGGCGCGGGCGGCAGTCTCTTCGGCACGGACTTCACCTACGAGGACCTGCAGCGCTTCATGCAGCTGAACCGCCCGGAGTCGAGCGAGCGCTTGCCCGACGCGGACCTCGAGGGCCGCACGGTCTACGTGGTGTCCTCGAAGCCCAGCGAGGCCAACGCGTCCGCCTACACCAAAGTGTTGAGCTACGTCGACAAGAAGACCTGCGTCGTGCTGAAGAGTGAGTCCTTCGAAGTGGGCGACCGCCTGCGCAAGGTGCTGACCGCGAAGCTCGAGCCGATGTACACGGAGAAGGGCGTGAACGCGCCCGCCGAGGTCGAGATGAACGACGTGCGCGATCAGACGCGCACGCTCGTGGCGATCGAGGACCTCGAGGTCGACGGCGCGGTCGACGGCCGCAGCTTCGAGGTCAGCGAGCTCGGTCGGCACTGCCGCTGATCGCCATGCGCTCGCTCTTGCGCGCGCTCGTGTGGCTCGGTGCCTCCGCCGGTCTCCTGCTGGTCGGCTTCGCATTGTTCGGGACCGCGGTTCTCGCACCGAGCGTGATTGCGCGCGGGGAGCTTCCGGGGCGGATTCAGCGCGAGGCGCTGGGCGCGGTGTACAGCGCGCTCGCGCTGCAGGCGCTCCTGCCCGAGCTCGTGCTCACGCTTGCGACCTGGCTGGTCGTCGCGCGGCTCGCTCCGGCGCTCGACCATTCGCGGCGCGCGCTCGCGCTCGCGCTCGCCGCGGTCGGCGCGCTCTGGTTTCCCGCGGTGGGTCACTACTTGTTCACGGCCTGGTCGCCGACGGGGCCGGGCGCCTACCTGATCACGCTGTTGCTGGTCGCGGGCGGCGCTGCGCTCGCGCTCTGGGTCCCGCGTCTGGCGTCACCCGCGCTCGCACCGGGCTGTTTCACCGCGACCCCGAAGCGCGGTATCGTGGACGCGCGATGAACGATCCCGCCGCACCCGACAAGCGCCCCCGCGGCCGGCCGCCGCTGCCGCGAGCCGGCCAGCGCCAGCGTCTCGTCGACGCCGCGACGCGCGCCTTCGATCGCACCAGCGGCGAGAAGCTCACCGTTTCCGACATCGTGGCAGAGGCGGGCATGTCCTCGCGCACCTTCTACGACTACTTCGAGTCCAAAGACGACCTCGTCGCCGAGATCTTTCTCTCGCAAGCGAGACGTTTCGTTGCCGAGCTCATGGAGATCGCGGGCCGCACGCGCGAGCCCGTCGCGCGCTGCGACCAGGCGCTCGAGGCGTACTTCGAACTGTTTCCCGCGGCGAGCACGATCGACTTCGAGCGGCTGGGCGGTGCGGCCGGCGAGCGCGTGCGCGCCGAGCGGCGTCGCTGCGTAAATCTGATCGCCGATGAGATCGTCAGCGATCTCGAACGCTCGCGGGCCCACGGCGCGCTCACTCGGGCACCCGATCGGGCGCGCATCGAGCTGATCCTGACGGGCATCGAGGGCCTCTCGATCCGCTACTACAGCGAGGGGCGATACGCGGAATTTGCCGCGCTCCGGCCGATGATCCGCGATCTTCTGCTGCATGCGATCGGCCTGAGCGGATATTGAAAATTCCATTTTTTTCTTCTTTCCTTTCAATTTGGCGTCGTGTAAAAGACCCGCAGGAGGGGATTCGCATGAACGTCCGTATGCGAGTGATCGGCACCGTCGTCTGCGCGGCCGCGCTGGTGTCGACCGGCTGTGGAAATCTGACGGTCCGAAGCTGGGTCAAGGTCATCACGGACGAGAGCTCCGGCACACTTACGTCGGCGGCGCTGGGCCCGAATCCCGTGCCGATCACTCGGCTCACCGGCGGCTTCCTCGGCGCGATCGTGATGGACACGACCACGATCCCGCTGCCGATCGACGGCACCGTCGCGGTCGACGACATACGCATCGCCGGTGACACGTTTCCATCTCTCACCGGTGCCATCTGTGTCTGGGGCAACCCCGCGGTCCCGTCGACCGGCACGATCCATCTCGACATCCTCGGGGGCAGCGGTTCGACGACGGTCACGCTGAACATCAAGGCGACGGCGTGGCTCTCCGACCTGCTCGGAATTCCACCGGTCGAGCTGTCCCAGACGGCGACGTTCCCGCTCGACGGGCTCGGCATCACGCAGTTCCTGAACGCGACGACGACCGGCTCGAGCGACGGGCTGTTCGCGACGGGTGCGACGTTCACCGGCGACACCGTGCTGCTCGGCGCGCCCGCGACCTTCAACCTCGACCTGCAGGTCACCAACGAATCGACGCCGCCGCTGTTCGACGCGGATCTGCTGACCACCTGCGGAGCGCACTTCGACGAGCAGGGCCGCGACGTCTTCTACGGCGTCAACTCGAAGGCCAGCTATCTGCTCGCGAGCGGCACCGATCAACCGGCACCGCCGACGATCATCAAGCTCGCCGACCTCGGTGTGCACGGCGGCGATCAGCTGAAGATCGCGCGCATCGGCACGTACTCCGACATCACGGAGCTCCGGGACGGCAACCTCACCAAGGTCGGCGCGGTGT